>JALOQT010000024.1 GCA_025453375.1 Phycisphaerales bacterium
GCTGACGCGGTGTATCTGGCGGGGAACTATCCCGAAGCGGTGCGGCACTATCTTGCCGCACGCGATCAGTATCCGAACGACCCGTCAAGCATGATGGCGCTGGTGCAGACAGTCGCGGCGCTGGTGCGGCTGGAGCGGTGGGATGAGGCCAAAGCGGTGCACGAGCGTGCCCGCACACTGCTGGCGAGCCTGCCCGACACGGTGTGGAACGATCCATCGCGCCTGCTGCCGATGGAACGGCGACACTGGGAGGCGTGGCTCGACAGCCGCCTGCAACTGGAGCGATATGTCGCGCGGTCGAGCCAGCCCGCTGCGCCGGCACCTGATGTGAATCCTGAGCCGGCAACCGCCAATGCACCCACCGAGGGCGAGCAGCAGCCCTAGCCTGATGGATCAGCGGTGTGCGGGCAGGATGCCCAGGCACACCACCGAGTGTTTCCAGAGCGTTCGCCATTCCGTCCGCTTCACGCCAGTTCACGCCCCGACAAGGAGGTCGGCCCGATGAACCGAACCAAGACAGTCAATCCCACTGGGCACGTTGCTTCCCCTGGCTCACCCGCGTCGTCGGTACGTGCTGAGCGTGCGTCGTCGGTCGGCACGAGTGTCGATGGCGAGGCGCTCTTTGATTTCTCCGGCGGGCCGCATGCTGATCCGGCAGTCTGGCTGCCGCGGATGCACAAACTCGTCGGTGATCAGACGCTGCTGGCCAAGCGATTGCATGGCTACGCCGAGACGCTGGCCCGAAGCGTCAGCGAAGGCGAGGACGCACAGCTCGGCGGCATCCTCGATCAGCGCGAAGCGGTCATTCGCGAAATGACTCTGCTCGGCGAAGACCTGCGCCCGATGCTCGAGCGATTCAACACGCTGGCGACGGCGCTGAAGACGGTCGAGGAGGAGACGATCCGTCAGCGTGTTGTCGAGCTTGATGCGCTGCTGGTGCAGGTACAGAAGTTGGATGATCAGGCGCGTGTTGAGCTTGAGGCTCGCCGGATGGAACTGGCGCGTGAACTGGCCGGCGTGCAGACGGCCCGCAGTGCCGCGAGTGTGTATCAGCGCGGGCCGGAGGTCGCCCCGCAGGCCAGCGATATGGAGGCCTGAGCGATGTCACACACGACAGGCAAGCCCGCGGCGGAAGTCGTGCAGGTGTCGACATCACAGAGTGCGCCGTCGCTGACGCCCGATGAACTGGCAGGGCTGATCGATCAGTTCAACGCGGTGACGGACCGCCTCAGCCGCACGCATGAAGCCCTGCAGGCGGAGGTCAAGGCCCTGCGCGAAGAACTGAGCGAGGCACGCGGGCAGGTCGAGCGCAGTCGGCATCTGGCGCTCCTGGGCGAGATGGCGGCGGGAATCGCCCACGAGGTGCGTAACCCGCTGGGGTCAATCTTGCTCTATGCGCGGATGCTGCAGCAGGATCTGGGCGGCATGCCGCCGCAGCGTCAGTTGGCCGACAAGATCGCTGGCAGCGTGCAGAAGCTGGAGCACGTCGTGGGTGATGTGCTGGCTTTCGCGCGGGAGACGCGCTGTCGGCCGGTGCCGGTCGATGCGGAGGATTTGATTCAAGCGAGCATCAGTGCGGCGCGAGATGATTCGGACGTGTGGCGCGGGCTGGATGTGCACGTGTCGCCCAGCGCGGCGTGCGTGCTGATGGCTGATCCGAGCCAGGCGCAGCGAGCGCTAGTCAACGTGCTGCGAAACGGCGCGGAGATCATGCACGAGTCGCCCATGGCTGGCTCGCCGCGGCGGCTGGAGATTGGTGTCGCGCCCGTTACGCAGCTGGGGCCGGATGGGCGCGGGCAGGAGTTCATCGCCATCAGCGTGCGTGACTTTGGCCCGGGTCTGCCGGCGGATTGTGCGGACAAGCTGTTCACGCCGTTTTTCACGACCAAGCGCAGCGGCACCGGTCTGGGCCTGGCGATTGTGCATCGGATCATGGATGCGCATCAGGGGCGCGTGAGCTTGCGAAACGCGGAGGCCTCACCACGCGGGTCGGGGGGCGGGGCGATTGCCGAGTTGCTCTGGCCGCGTGCGGACTAGGCGTGCGTTGGCCGCCCGCGCGGGCTTGGCCTATCTTGGCCGACTATGTCCACGCAGGCACAAACCGGTCCGTGTGTGTTGGTGATCCGTGACGGGTGGGGTGAGAATCCGCACGTGCAGCATGATGCGTTCAACGCGGTGGCGGTTGCGCGCCAGCGCGGGTTGACGTCGGTGGATGATCGCCTGCATCGTGACTGGCCTTGGACGTACATCAAGACCGGCGGGCTGGATGTCGGCGTGCCGGCCGACCAGACGGGCAACAGCGAGGTCGGCCACCAGAACATTGGCGCCGGGCGCATCGTCGATCAGGAAGTTGTGCGGATCAGCAAGGCTTGCGACTCGGACGCGATCGCGCAGAACGAGGCGGTCAAAGGCGCGATCCTCGCGGCAAAGGCCTCGGGCAAGCTCGTGCATCTGATGGGCATCGCCAGTGATGCGGGCGTGCATGGGTTGCTCAGTCATCTCTATGCGTTGCTGCGTGCGTGCAAGGCGCATGGCCTGGCGGCGGATCGGGTCTGCGTGCACTTGTTTACCGACGGGCGAGACACGCCGCCGCAGTCGGGGCGCGGGTTTGTGCAGCAGGTGCAGCAGACGATCGCGTCGCTGGGGATCGGGCGGATCGTCACACTGGCCGGGCGGTATTACGCGATGGATCGCGACTTTCGGTGGGAGCGTGTCAAGCTGGCGTATGACGTGCTGACCGGGCGCGACGACGGCAAGACTCCGCGATTTGTGTCCGCTGATGACGCCATCGCCGCGTTCTATGCCGCGCCGACGAGTTCGAGCATGAGCGGCGATGAGTTCGTTACGCCGCGCACGATCGGAACCAGCGCGGCGGATGTGCAGGCGTCGCGGATAAGCGATGGTGACAGCGTGATCTTCTACAACTATCGGGGCGATCGCCCGCGCGAACTGGCGATGGCGTTCGTAATGAGCGACGCGGCGTGGGCGGGCGTCAAGCCCAGTCCGGACAGCGGCACGCGCGGGTTTGACCGCGGCGTGAAACTCACGACGCACTTTGTGGCGATGACTGCGTGGAGCGAAGACCTCGCTCCGCTGATGCACGTGGCATTTGCCAAGCCGCCGAAGATGCCGCTGACTGCCGGCGAGGTGTGGTCCAAAGCGGGCTTGCGCCAGTTGCGCGTGGCCGAGACGGAAAAGTTTCCGCACGTCACGTTCTTCTTCAACGACTATCGCGAGCAGCCCTTCCCGGGCGAGACGCGCGTCAACCCGCCCAGCCCGAAGGTCAGCACCTATGACCAGGCCCCGGCGATGTCCGCCGCGGGCGTGCGCGATGCCGTGCTGACAGCACTGGCCGACACGAGCGACGAAGCGCCACACGTGATCGTCGTGAACTTCGCCAATCCCGACATGGTCGGCCACACGGGCAATCTCGAAGCGGCGGTGCAGGCGGTGGCGACGACGGATGCCTGCGTCGGCGCGATCATCGAAGCGACGCTCGCCCGTGGCGGGCAACTGATCGTCACGGCCGATCACGGCAACTGCGAGCAGATGTTCGACCCCGAGAGCAACAGCCCGCACACTGCGCACACGCCCTATGACGTGCCGCTGTTTGTCGTCAGCCCGCGATACCAGGGCGCGACGCTGCGGGGTGATCGTCAGCGTGACGGCTTCCTCTTCGAGCCGGTCCGCGTCGGTCGCGGCCGTCTGGCCGATGTCGTGCCGACGATGCTGGCGCTGATGGGCATGGCGCAGCCCCCGGAGATGACCGGACGCTCGCTGCTGTCGTGAGATTCAACGTGGCGTGGCGGCGAAGGCACGCTCCAGCGCCATCGCATGCGCCGCGTGATAGTGCTGGCCGAGGTTCGTCCAGTCAAACTGCCAGGAGTGGTTCTCGACGAGGTTGCGCATGTTGATGCGGCCGCGACGGTCCATCTTGCAGAAGTCCACGAGGTAGCGCGTCATCTCCGCTGCGGCGTCCTGGAAGGACTTGCCCCGCCGGTGCACGGTCCACAGCCCGGCGCCGTCCTTCCACTTCATCTGCGAACTGACGTATGACCCGAAGCCCGCCAGATCGCTCGTGATCGCCGGCACACCCATCGCCAGGCACTCCAGCGGCGTGTAGCCCCACGGCTCATACGCGCTGGGAAACACACCCAGGTGGCACCCGCGCACGAAGTCGTCATACTCCATGCCCCAGAGCGGATTGGTCGGGTTGAGGAAGTCCGGGTGATAGACGACCTTGACCGGATCATCCTTGCGGTTGAAGAGCCAGACGTTCTGGATCTGCGCCAGCACCGGGTCTTCGCCATCGATCATGTGCGTCGTCACTAGTGGCAGGCGATCGACCTTCATCGCCTGCTGCGTGCGCCGATAGCGCAGGACCCAGTATTCCTCGATCATCTTCTCAAGGTCGACGCGCTGCCCGGTCGCGCCGAGCTTGAAGAGCTTGTCGCCCAGATCATTCATGATGTGATCGCAGACCGTGCGGAACTCATTGAGCACGCCGCGCTGCTGCAGCACCCACGGGTGCAGGCTCTTGGTCGGCCGCTTGGTGATGATGAAGAACACCACGGTGACCGGCGAGCCCATCGCCCGCAATTCGGCGTTGAGCCGAGCCATCGCTTCCAGCGACAGATCAAACCCCTTGTTTCGCGGCTCATATCGCCCGCTGGTGAAGACATAGAGCGTCTTGTCCAGATCAAACGAATAGCTCGGGAAGAAGTGGCCCATCACAAACTGATGGATCTTCTCCTTGTGCTTGGCGTGCAGCGTCTGAAACTCATGCCCGACGTTGTACCGCGCGATATCCAGCCCGTTGGGCAGGATGCAGTCGGCCTTGCGGCCAAGCAGGCCGTCGCATTCCTCGGCCGTCACGTCGCTCACGGTCGTCATCACGTGGCACCCGTGCGAGCATGCCCGCTCGATGGCGTGCTGCGGCGTGATGTTGTACTTCACCGCCTCGCCCGCCTGATCAATCACGCCCCATGACAGTCGGTCGTAAAAGTCCGCCTCGTTGCTGGCCATATAGCGGCCGAGCAGCGTCGCATGCGTCTGAAACACGCACGCGACGGGCAGGTTGTTGCTGCGGATCGTCGGGATCGCCAGCCCGCCCATCCACTCATGAAAGTGCGCGATGACCTTGCCCGTGCCCGTCACACCCTCGGCGCCCTGTGCCGCGAGCTTCATGAAAAACCGCACGACCGCGTCGGAGAAACTCACGACCCCGTCCATCAGCGCATCACCGGCCGGGATGGAAATGTGATGATCCGCCCACAGGCGATACTTCGCCCGGTCCAGCACCTCGGTCCCCTGCCAGTGGTTGATCAGGATCACGCGTGGCCGCCCGGCGATCATCCACCGGCCGTGCTTGATGTCCAGACCTTCCTTCCGCAGGGCCTCGACGGCACGGCCGATCGGCCCCGTCGGCGTCGTTTCTTCAAACTCCACCGCCGCGTGCTGCGCGTTGTATGGGCCGATGAGGCAGTATCGCTCGCCCCAGCGCTCGACCATCCCCGGCGCCTTGGAGCGGATGACCTGGAAGATGCCGCCAATCGGGTTGCACACTTCCCAAGCCACTTCGATCAACAGCCCGTGGTGGCCGCCATGCCCACCGCCATGGCCGCCCCGCCCAGGCAATGAGCCACCGAAGCCCGGTTGCGGTGAGGCAGGTTGATCAGCACTGGGCGGCTTCATCTCCACCACCTGATCGGCGTTCGCGTGCATGACAGTTGAGGATGCGCCCAGCATCTCCGGTTCCAAGCCACTCGCGGAGCCCGCCTTGCCCGCATCGTCGCGCTGTCCGGCGCGAGACATCGCCTCGACGGAGGCCATCGCCCCGGTGGCCGGTCGCCACGTCGATGAACTGGGCAGCATGCCCGACGCCGCGGCAAGTTCGCCGGGGCCCAGTTGACCTGGTGTCGGTGCTGGCCGTGCGGGTCCAACGCCGCCGTCCGTTGCGGGCACGGGTGGCACCGCCGCAGGCCGCGCTGGCCGCGACGGCTTCAGGCTGGGATCACGAGCGGGCGTGTTGGGCATGTCGGCAGTGTACCGACTTGCCCGCCGCCGGTGGGGCAGGGGGGATTGGGGCAGTGGGGTAGTGGGCCAGTGGGGTAGTGGGCCAGTGGGGTAGTGGGCCAGTGGGGGGGGCGCTCAGGCGATCCCGATGCCCAGTTGCAACGCGACCATCGCCAGCCCCCCGCCGCGTGAGCGTGTGCGGTTCATGTACTGCTGGAGGTTTCGCCCCGGGCACTCGGTCGGGTTCAGTTCGCGGTGGGTGAAGATGCGCGAGAGTGGCACGCCATGGCGCCGCATGAGCGTCGGCACGAATCGGTCGATCTGTGCCGCCGTCGCCCGCGAGAGGCTCTGGCGTTCGTAGTTGCCCAGGCACAGGATGCCGATGTTGTTTTCGTTCTTGTCCTGCACGTGTGCGCCTTGGAAGCGCATCGACCGCCCCTCCCACACCCGCCCGGCCGGGTCGATGATGTAGTGATAGCCGATGTCCGCCCAGCGGCCACCGCCGCGGGCCGAGCGGTTGACGTGCGACTGGCGAATCTGCTCGATTCGGCCTGCACACTGGCTGAAGCCTGAACTGGTGAACGCATCCATCCCGTCGTGATGAATCGTGATGCGGTTGACGCCGTTCATCGGGTTGATGTTGTCCGGCCGGGCGACGCCCGCGCGCGTCCACTCACGGCGCGCCAGCACGCCCTGCGGCAGATCTACCGGCCCATCTGGCACCGTCGGCGTTGCCGCACGAGATGGCACCGGCGCAGGCATCGGCGCTGGCGGCATCGGCTCGGCATAGATCGGTGCACGCCCGCCACTGGTCACCGGCGCCGAAGGCGGGTCCGGCCAAGGAATCGCCGGATCGCCAATCAAGTTCGGATCAACCCCCGCCGCACCACCCGCCCGACGCGCAGGATTGCACCCCGCAGTCCCAGCGAGTGTGGCAAGCCCCAGCAGGCCAGCAGCCTGCAGCATCATGCGTCGCGAAAGCTCTACGTTCACGGCGTCTCCATCGGCTGGATTCCCGCGCTTTCTCCAGCAACACACCAGCATAGTCAATCGCTCGTCCGCCCCGGCTTGGCTCACGGCACGATCGTCACCTTCGTCATCCGTTCGGCACCATCAACGTCCACCAAAAGCACCCGAACACGTCGCCCGCTCAGCCCCTCGGCGGCGTTGCGAAACACAAACCGCCGCACCGCACTTTCCCCGGGGCCGAGGTCGACGATCGGCTGGCTCTGGCTGGCAAACCCGGGGGCGGAGGTGGTCAGCTGCAGCGTCCGCGTCAGTTTCCCGGTGTTGCTGCTGATGGCCGTGACAATCACATCCGGCCCATCCTCGCGCGGGCCAAGCTGCGCACTGACGGCCAGTTCCAGGTCCTCCAGCCCAATGTTGATCGGCTTGGTCAGCCGCATCGCCGGATACGCCCGGTCCGCACTGAGCCGAACGACCATCGGCACCTGCTTGACCCCCGCCTCCTCGGCGCTGGTGAACTGGAAGGTGAACGGAAGCCGCACAGTCTGCCCTGGCCCGATCGAAAACGGCATCGGCGTCGTCGGGCTGAGCGTCCAGTTCTGGTCGCGGCGGCTGTTGCGCAGGTCCGGGTTCAGCAGCGTGATGTCGCCGGTGATCCGCGTCGGCCACGGGTTCCGCAGGACCAGTTCGCAGTCATGATTCGCCACCACCGCCGGAATGAACGACGGGTTGACCTTCAAGTCCGCCAGGAACTGCACGAGGTGCGAGTCAATCCCACTGACGAAGCTCGGCATGCTGCTGACCGGGATGATGTGTCGCCCGCTGATGCGCTCGGGGGGCAGTTTCGTTTCATTGCCGAAGGGGTCTTTGATCGTCAGCGTGCCGCCACCGAAGAAGCCGGTGATCGTCGGGTTGGTCGCGCTGCTGCGTTCGTTCCAGGCGATGAGCATCCCGCCGCCGATGCCCAGGCTGCCGATGGCATTGCCCGATTCCGGCGCGAGGATCAACCCGCGAATCCCGGGCTCGCTGGGCACCTCGCCGATGACACGCATCGACTCAGTCACGTTCGCCAGCGTGGAGAATCCGCCCAGCACCGCCTCAGGCCGGATGCGTTTGTCTTCACCGATTGTCCAAGGGTCTGTCAGGCCCACGCGTACCGGCGGGTGCTCGCGCTTCGGCGCGTGCGTCTCGGCCCACAGTTGGATCGCCATCTGCAGCGCATGCTCGAGCTGGTCGCGGCGCGAGTGCACATCCAGCGGCAGCGTCTCGATGATGTACGTCACGTCCAGCCCGTCACCGGGCAGGCGGCTGAAGTTGTCCAGCATCCCCCGAAGGCTCGTCGCCGGATACCCCGCCGGGACCGTGATGCTCGCCCCGGCGAACGGCCGCGTCGACGCTCGGCCCGTGCCGGAGACCATGCCACCAGGCCCGCCAGCCGAGGACGTCTCACCGAGGCCGCCCGCCTCCAGCCACTGGCTGTCAGCCGTCCAGGGCAGCATCAGCCGCGGGTTGGAACTGATCCGTGACAAGTTCGTCCGAATCGACTGCAAGTACCGGCTCGTCACATCATGATCCAGCGGCGATGGCAGCATCGATGGGCCGATCTGCCAGCTCATCACGCGCTGGCTCGCATCACCCGTCAGCGCGGCGATCGCCGGCAGCCAGTTCGATGGCTCAACACTCCCCAGCATCAGCGGCTTCTGCGGATCAAGCCGCAGTTTGTCCGCAACTTCCAGCGGGATCTTCGTCAGTGCCAGCGTGAAGTCCAGCGGACTGTTGACCATGGAGTTCAGCGTCCTGTCCAGCGCCGTCGCCGGGTCCGGCGAACCGGGTGCGTGATCCGTGGGCAGCGCAGCAGTCAGTCGCGGAATCCCGAGCCGCGCCGTCAAGCCCGGCAGCGTCG
>JALOQT010000025.1 GCA_025453375.1 Phycisphaerales bacterium
TTCCTTTCCACTGGTCGCAGCTCGACCTTCAAGTCCAGCACGCGGAACACACTGGTGATCGAGTCCTTCGCGTGGACCGTCGAGAACACCAAGTGGCCCGTGATCGCGGCCTGCATCGCCGTGCGCGCCGTCTCCTCATCGCGAATCTCACCGACCAGCACCACGTCCGGGTCCTGACGCAACACCGACCGCAGAATCTGCCCGAACGTGTTGCCCTTGTCGCTGTTGACCGGAATCTGCGTCGTGCCCTCAAGCTGATATTCAACCGGGTCTTCGATCGTCACGACGTTGGTCGTCTCGCGATCGATCTCGCGCAGAGCGTTATACAGCGTCGTCGTCTTGCCCGAACCCGTCGGCCCGCAGACCAGCACAAAGCCCTGCTCCTTGGTGCAGACCTTGCGGAGCTTCTCGTGCATCCACGTCGGGAAGTTCAGGTCCGCCAGGCTGCGCGGGGCCAGCCCCGCATCCAGCACGCGGATGACCATCTTCTGCCCGTGCACGCTGGGGGTGATGCTGACGCGATAGTCCACCTTCTTGCCGCGGAACCGCGTGCCGAAGTGCCCGTCCTGCACCGCATCATCCGCCGCCACCTTCATCAAGCACGCGGTCTTGACCACGCCCAGCATCAACTGGCCGACCTTGGTCGGAATATCGACAATCGTGACCATCTGCCCGTCAACGCGCATGCGGACGGAGTAGACATTGTGCTTCGCCTCGACGTGAATATCCGTCGCCCGCGCCTTGCTGGCCATCAGGATCAACAGCCGCAGACACTTGGGCCCAGGCGTGTCCTGCGCCATGGCGGTGCTGAAGTTGTTGGCCCCGTCAACCAGCTGCACCGGCGCGTCACCCTCGCCCTTGGGCGGCAGCAGTTCCAGCATCGAGCGCAGATCCGGCTCCCACCCCGCCGCCGGCCCGGCCTGCGTCGCATCCACATCCAGGCTCTTGTTCCGCACGCTCTGGCGGACCTCTTCAAACGTCTGATCGCTCTCGACGGTGAAGGTGTGCGTGCCGATGCGGACATTGTCCCCGGGCTTGAGCGGCCGCGCCTCGCCGCTGAACTTGTCGTTGTTGACCTTCGTCCCGTTCTTGCTGCCCAGGTCCTTGAGCTGCCACCCGCCGCGCCCGTCCGGCTCGATGATGCAGTGATAGCGGCTGGCCGCCTCATCACTGATCGCCAGCGCATTGTCCTTGTTGCGCCCGATCGTCACCGGCTGCTCAGCCAGTGGAATCACATACCCCCGCCCATCAGTACTCGTCAGATTGATCGTCGGCATAGAGGTCCAAGCGTATGCAAAGGCCCAGCAGCCCGACGCGGCCCACGTGGGCCCAACCCAGCCCGCCCCGCCCCCCACACCCGCCTCGCCAACCCCGCCCCGCCGAAACCGGCGAACGTAAACTCTCCGCGTCCATGCCCCAGCCTCCCGCCATGCCTGCCACCCGCGTCATCATCCTCGGCAGCACCGGCTCGATCGGGACGCAGAGCGTGCAGGTCATCGAGCACCTCAACGCGCTGGCCGCCCAACACAGCACAATCGGCCAGACCGGCTCGCCCCACCCCACCTTCCGCGTCGTCGGCCTCGCCGCCGGGTCGCAGGCGGATCTCGTCCTCGCCCAAGCCGCCCGGCTTGGTGTCGCCGACATCGCCCTGGCCAGCGCTGCGCCAAGCCTCGCCGCGCCGGGCCTTCGCGTCCGCGTCGGGGCCGACAGTGCCTGCCAGTTGCTGCGTGAGGTGCCCTGCGATCTGGTCATCGCCGCGATCGATGGCCTCGCCGGCCTCGCCTCCACGCTCGTCGCCGCCGAACTTGGCCGGCGCATCGCCCTGGCCAACAAAGAATCCCTCGTCGCCGGCGGCCAGTTGATCACCGACACCTGCCGCCGCACCGGCGCCACCCTGCTGCCAGTCGATAGCGAGCACAGCGCCATCTGGCAGGCCCTGCTGGGCCTCTCGCCCGACCGCACCGCGATGCTCCCGCCCTGCCACTTGCCCGCGAGTGTGCGCACAGTCTGGCTCACCGCCAGCGGCGGGCCATTTCGCACCCGCACCCTCGCCGACGTCTATGACGCACCACCCAGCGAAGCCCTCCGCCACCCGACATGGGCCATGGGCGCCAAAGTCACGCTCGACTCGGCCACCATGGTCAACAAAGCCTTCGAGATGATCGAAGCCCACTGGCTCTTTGGCCTGTCTCCAGAGCGCCTCGGCGTGCTCATCCATCCACAATCGGTGATCCACTCAATCGTCGAACTGGCCGACGGCGCGCAGCTCGCCCAGCTTGGCTCGCCAGACATGCGCGTGCCCATCCAGTTCGCCCTCACGCACCCGCACCACCTCGCCGGCCCCGCCCGCACGCTGGACTGGGCCACCACGCCTCGGCTGGACTTCACCCTCGCCGACGAAACCCGCTTCGAAGCCCTCGCCCTGGCCCGGCGCGTCATGCACCTCGGCGGCACCGCCGGAGCCATCTTCAGTGCCGCGACACAAGCCCTCAGCGAGGCTTACCGCGCCAGCGATACCAGCGCCTCACCCCGCGTGCGCTTCGGCCAGCTCGTCTCGATCGCTGGCGAGGCGCTGGCGGCCGTGCCCATCACCGACATCCGTAGCCTGGAGGACATTCAGGCCGCCAGCATGCTGGCATCTGAGTTCGTGCTTCGCACCGCACGCGCTGCCGATGCGCACCGCCCAGGCGATCGCATCAGGAGCAGCCATGCCTGACATTTCGCGTCTTATCGCCAAAGCCCAGGAGCAGATCGACGCGGGGCAGCTCGCTGCCGCCAAGACCACGCTGCTTCGCGCCTGCGCGAGCGATGCAACCAGCGCCCACGCCGCCAGCGAACTCTCGCTCGTACTCATCCGTCTCGGCGAGCCGAAGGCTGCGCTCTACTACGCCACACGAGCGGCAAAGCTCGACCCCACCAACGTCGGTGTCGCATGCGATGTCGCGGCCATTCGGGTCAATCTCGGCGAAGACAAGGCTGTGGCCGATCTGGAAGCTCTCACCAGTGCGTATCCGCAGTTTCATAAAGCGCAGCAGTCGCTCATCGGCGCCCTGCTGTCGGTGCATCGCACGGCCGATGCTGAAGTCGCCGCCATTCGGGCCCTGCAGCAGTTTCCGGATGATGAGGAACTCATCACCCAGTTGGCCGCCACGCAGTTTGAACTGGCCATGCCCGATCGTGCTCTGGCCAGCATCAGTCGCTTGCGTCGCTCGGGCAGTTCAAACCTCAAACTGCTGGACTTTCAGGCGACCCTGAGCAACTACGCAAGCCTTCACGATGTCGGCCAGGGCGCCAACACGCCCGAGAGCATCTTTCAGCGTCATCGTGCCATGGGCGAGGCCATCTTGGCCGAGGGCCAGGAAGATGACCGGGCGCTTGCCGCACCCTATCTCGCCCCGGCTCAGCCTTCGCGAGCTGCAGGTGCGCCCCTTCGTGTCGGTCTGGTCTCCGGCGATTTTCGACGACATTCAGTCAGCAAGTTCCTCCAGCGTCTCTTCGAGCATCATGATCGTCGCCGCATCGAGCTCTACGCCTACTCGACTTCAGCAATTCAGGATGAAGTCACATCCCTCTTGCGGCCGCTCGCGGCCCGGTGGCGTGATTGCTCGCGAGCCTCGCCGCGCGAGATTGATCGCCTCATGCGGATCGACACCCTCGATGTCGCCATCGAACTCGGCGGCTATACCGGCCTGGTCGGCCTGGCCGCACTTCGCAGGCATCCCGCCGCGATCACGGCAACATACCTCGGCTACCCCAACACCACCGGCTGCCCGTTCGTCGATGTCCGACTCGTCGACAGACAAAGCGACCCTCCCGGTGCAGAGGCCCTGGCGACTGAGCGCCTCGTCCGGATGGCGCGCGATGGCGCTGACTGGCCGTTCCTGTGCTATGCACCAGACACCAGGCTTCCACCGCTACGCCCGCGTCCGCCACTGGCTTTGGCCGGCCAGCCCGATGCGCCGGTGGTCTTCGGCTGCTACACGGTCATCCCCAAGATCAGCCTCGCCACGCTGGATCTGTGGTCGCGCGTCATCCGAGCCGTGCCCAACTCGGTGCTGGTCATCAAGAGTGATGTCTTCAAGGACCCGCCAACCAGGGCGCGTATCGAAGGCTGGTGGCGCGAGCACGGCGTGCCCACCGAGCGTCTCATCCTCCGCGGCACGCATGCGTCATACCTCGAACACCTCGACTCCTACAACGATCTGCACATCGCCCTGGACCCCACTCCCTACAACGGCACCACCAGCACCTGCGACGCGCTGGCCATGAGCACACCCGTTCTGGCTCTGCGAGGCTCCGTCCACGCAGCGCGCGTCAGTGCCAGCATCCTCACGCACTCCGGCCTGGAGGAACTCATCGCCGACACCCCCGAGCAGTATGCGGCTCTCGCAGCCCGACTGGCTGGTGATCGCGCGCACCTCGCCCATCTGCACGCCACGGTGCGTGAGCGATTCCTCAATGGCAAAGTCTGCGACGGCCCTGGCTTCTGCCGGGCGTTCGAGCAGACTATCGAGGGTCTGTGCGCGATGTCGAAGGCGTAACGCGCACGCGGTGCCCGCTCGGCGCGGGGCACATCCGGATTTCTCAGATTTTTCCAAATGACGCGCACAGCCTGTGTTTTCAGGCCTGCACGATGTCTTGCCCTTGTGGCCATCAGGCCAGAGGGGACACGCCTGCGCGCACGGTGCGCCCCGCGGCCCCTGGCCATTGACGGGCCGCCGCGAAGCGACCACCGCCGCGACGAGCCGCACAGGCCAATGACCAGCAACGCATACAGGAGCGAGCCATGACCGCAGCAGCACACGCCACCAGCACCTCTTCGCACGCCGCGGCACGCGCGGGCGTCAGTCGGCTGGCCCCGACTGATCCGCTGCGTCTGGCGGCGCAGGCCGGCGTCGAGCCGGATGACATCCGCGCCGCGGCGGAGCATCTGTCGCGCCACGTCCAGCCGCGCATGGCGATGTTCTGGGAGTATTACCGCAACACGCTCTCACTGGGCGCTGGCGTCGGCGCGGGGCGCTCCTATCGCCTCGGCCAGGAGCGCGGCTTGCCCCTGCGGATCACCAGCCCGGCGAGTGTCGGCGTCGAGAATGACGACCGCGTCAATCGCCGCGAGCCCGTGGTCGAAAATGACATCGCCTGGCGCGTCGGCGCGATGATTGACTTTCTGTTCGGCCGCCCGGTTCGGATGATCAGCACCGCCAGCGATGCACCGACGGCGCGGAAGATCGAAGCAGCGCTGGAAGAAGTCTGGGAAGCCAGCGGCGGCCTGGGCCTGCTGCAGGAAGCCGCGCTGCTGGCGCACGTTTTCGGCCATGTGGACTTTGAAGTCCAGCGGATCGACGAGCCGGGCGAGCAGGTGACCGAAGCGGGCCACTGCGTGCGGATCGTGCTGCTGGACCCGCGCCAAGCCGTGCCGTTGACCGATGGCTCACGCACCGAGCCGCGCGCGGCGGTGCAGCGGATGCGCGTCAATGGCCCCAGCGGCCAGGTGTGGCAGACGCGCGTCATCGGGCCGCTGGCCAGTGTGGACATCATCGAGGAACCGGCGCACGCCTCGGGCAGCGAACCAGCCGGTCGGGTCGTTTCATCGATCTGCAATCGCGTCGCGCCCGGGCGTGCGCCGGTGGTGCATGTGGTCAATGCGCCGCTGCCGCTGTCGTGGATGGGGCTGGGCGAGGTCGAGCCGCTGATCCCGCTGCAGGATGAACTCAACACGCGCCTGAGTGATCGGGCCTATCGCGTCACGCTGCAGAGTTTCAAGATGTACCTGGTCAAGGGTCTGGGCGTCAGCCTCGGCGGTGGCAGCACGCCGGAGACGCGCCCCGTCGGCCCGGGCATCATCTGGTCAACCGAGAACCCCGACGCGCAGATCGAAGCCTTCGGCGGCGATGCCAGCAGCCCCAGCGAAGAGTCGCACATCAACGAACTGCGCGAGGCGATGGACAAGATCAGCGGCGTCCCGCCGCTGGCCACGGGCGTCGTGCAGGGGCGCGTCGGCAATCTCTCCAGTGAGAATGCGCTGCGGCTGACGCTGCAGGGGTTGCTGGCGCGGACGGCGCGCAAGCGCCTGGCCTACGGCCGCGGCATCGCCCAGGTGTGTGAACTGATCTTGTCGGCGCTGCATGAAGCGGGCGTGCTCAGCACGACGGCCCGCCAGCGCGGCGTCCGGCTGGAGTGGCCGGAACTGCTGACTGGCGATGGCGGGGAGCAGTTGCGTGCGGCTCGCGAGAAGATCGATCTTGGCGTCCCGCGCGACACGGTGCTGACGGAGCTGGGCTATGTGCCGCCGGGGCGCGAGGGGGCGAGTGCTGACAGCCGCGGGGCGCTGGCGCAGTAACGCGGCCAAGTGAGTCGAGTGTGGCGACAGGTGTGTGCGGCAAGCAACGGAGGTGTGCGATGGCGGATGGGGTGAAGAACCATGACGATGCTGGTGGCCTGGGCGGTGCGGGTGCTGGTGCGGGCGGCGGTGCGCATGGTGGCGGCGAAGGTGGCGAGGGTCTGGCGCAGAGGTTGATCGGCGAGATCGATGCGCTGCGGGGCGAACTGCGCAAAGCGCAAGGCGCGATCCAGCGTGCCGAGCAGCGACAGCGACTGGAGCGTGCGGCGATCGATGCCTCGGCCCGCGATGTGCTGGCGGCGGCTGATGCGCTGGAGCAGCGAATCGCCTCGGGCGGGGGCACGGTGGATGTCAGTCAGGCGGTGCGCGAACTGAAGCGCGAGCGGCCGGGCCTGTTTGGCGCATCGCGCAGCGCTGGCGCGCAGGAGGGGACGGGTGGCGAGGGTTCGGAGAACCTGGAGGTGCTGCGCGAGCGGGCCCGCAGCGGGGATCGGGCCAGTCTGCTGCTGTATCTGCAGGCCCGGCGCGGCGGCGGCGGGCGCGAGTGAGGTTGGCCGGGTCGGTGAGTGCGTGGTGTGGATGGTTGGACCGGGGTGAAGAAACACAGGAGGGTTGGGTATGCCATTTTCGGGCAAGAGCACGTATGCGGCGGGGGCGGATTTGCCGGAGGTGATGGAGGATGTGGCGGATCTGGTGAGCATCATCTCGCCGGTGGAGTCGCCGCTGCTGGACTATCTGGGTGATCCGGGGCGCAGCGCGACGAGCACGATTCACGAGTGGGTCGAGGATGAACTGCTGGGCAACCCGGACATCATCAACCAGTCGACCTTCACGCCCAACGGCACCGATGCGACGGCGCTGACGGTGGCGACGGGCGCGCGTTTCCGCGTGGGTGATCTGGTGCGGCCGACGGTCAGCCGCGAGGTGATGCTCGTCACGGCGGTGTCGGGCAACACGCTGACGGTGATTCGCCGCTATGGCGGCAGCCCGGCGACGGCGCTGGGTGATCAGGTGCGGCTGGTAATCATCGGCAATGCAAGCCTGGAGGGTGATGATGCGCCGGACGCGCGATTCACCAACCGGACGCGCAAGCGCAACTTCACGCAGATCTTCTCGGCGTCGGTGAATGTCTCTGGCACGATGGCGGCGACGCGCCGGGCCGGCGTGCAGGATGAACTGGAGTATCAGAAGGCATCGCGCCTGCGCGAGATGATGCGTGATCTGGAGTTCAGCGTGCTGCTGGGGGTGGCGGCGTCGAGCAATCCGCAGGGCAGCGCGACGGTTCGCCGGACGACGAACGGGATCCTGCCGCAGATCTCGACGCATCAGTATGTGCCCGGTTCGGGTGCGATGCCTCCGGGTGATGATGACGGCACAGCGTTGAATGAGGCGGTGCTCAATGCGGCGCTTCGGCGCGTGTGGGAGGGCAGTGCGGGGCGGGTGGACACGATCGTGGTGGGCGGGGCGCTGAAGCGGCGGATCAACGGGTTCAACCAGAGCAGTCGGCGCACGGGGCCGAGTGATGAGCGGTTCAAGAGCCTGGTGAATGTGTATGAGAGTGACTTTGGCGTGTGCAACGTGGTGATGAGCCGTGCGATTCCTGATGGGCAGGTGCTGCTGCTGGACAGCACGCGCGTGGCGGTCTTGCCGCTGGCGGGGCGGAGTTTCGGGTTCAAGCCGCTGGGCGTGCGGGGCGACCGGTACGAGGGGTTGCTGGTGGGTGAATACACGCTGGAACTGCGCAACGAGGCGGCGCACGCGGTGATTCGCGGCTTGTCGTGATACGTGAGGCCGGGGTGGGGTGTGGGGGGCGTGCTGGTGCGTGAGAGCGTGCCGGCATGTTTGTTGTGAGGAAAGGAGGGTGTCGATGTTCAGTGCAGATCGTGACTTGGTGTTGCTTGAGCCGTCGTTGCTGCAGCGGTTTGGGTGGGTGGGTCAGCGGCGGTATGGCGGGTCGGCGACGTTGGCGGGGACGACGCTGACGTTGCCGAGCGGCGGGCAGACGTTTGCCGGGCTGGGGCTTGGGGTGGGCTCGACGCTGCTGATTGATGGTGTGGTGGTGGTGGAGGTGGTGGCGATTTCGTCGCCGGGGGTGGCGACGGTGTCGTTGATGCGGGCGATGGGGAGCGATGCGGCGATTGCGCCGGGGCTGAGCGGGGCGGTGGCGGTGACGGCGTGGAGTTTCTCGCCGCAGCGAAGGCTGGCGCATGAGCAGGTGATGGGGCTGCTGGGCTTGCTGCCGTTGGGGGAGACGCAGGGGGCGGGCGGTGGTGTGGCTGGGGCGGTGCGGATGTTGGAGGCGGGGATGATCGTCAACCCGCGGGCGGTGGGGCGGGTCGAGGCGCTGCTGGCGCTGCGGCTGATCTTCGGCGCGCAGGGGCCGGGGCGCGGGCATGATGCGCAGTTGGACCGGTCGCTGGGGCTGATCAATGCGCGGCTGGAGGAATCTCTGCGGGCCCTGCGCGTCTGGCTG
>JALOQT010000026.1 GCA_025453375.1 Phycisphaerales bacterium
GTGGTGTGCGGTTGATTTCGTCCGCGAGGATGACGTTGGCGAAGATCGGCCCCTTGACGAACCGCAGGCTCCGCGCGCCGGTGCCCTTGTCTTCCTCGATCACTTCCGTCCCGGTGATGTCGCTGGGCATCAGGTCCGGCGTGAACTGCACGCGGCTGAAGCCGAGGCTCAGGCTCCGCGCCAGCGTGCTGATCAGCAACGTCTTGGCCAGCCCAGGCACGCCGACGATCAGTGCATGGCCGCGGCAGAAAATCGCCATCAGGATCTGATCGACCACCGCATCCTGCCCGACGATGACCTTGCGAATCTCCTCGCGCAGGCGGGCGTACGCCGCACGAGCCTCGGCGGCGGTCGTGATCGTCTCAATCGGGGCGTGCGCGTGGCTGGAGGCCTGGGCGTCAGACGGCGTGTCGCTCATGCACGAGCGTAGGGCCGGCGGGCCACGACCATGACCGGGGCATAGGCCGGGGCCTGCCCGCGTGTGTGCCCGCGTTTCCGCCCGCACTCAGGGCGTCCAGCGCGTCAGCGAGAAGATCATGATCGCCAGCACGATAAACGCGGTGATCATCACCCACGCCGGCACGCGACGGCGCCGGTTGCGCAAGGCCGCGTCCATATCCGTCTGGCAGTGCGGGCAGAACGTCACGTCGTCATAGGACTCGCCGCCGCAGTTGGGGCAGTGCCGCGTCACGCTGTTGAAGCGTTCAAGGTCCTGCGGGATGGGGCCTTCATCATCATCGTGCGTGCGGCGTGGCGGCGGGCGGTTGGCGCGATTGATGACCTCACCCCGCACGCCCGGCAGGCGCAGACGCCGATCGTTGGGCGACGGAGTGGGCGGCCCGCCGCCGGGGCTGTGTGGGCCGCTGGAATCAGCCACGGGCGAGCTCCATCGCGACGCGCCCGGCGACGACCGTCATGATCGCACGGCCCTTGACGCGCCGGCCAACAAACGGCGTATTGACGCTCTGACCAGCAAGGTCCGCCGGGCTGATCGTCCAGGCCATCTCGGGGTCGATCAGCGTGATATCCGCCGGCCCGCCGATGGCCAGTCTGCCCAGCCCGCGCTGGTCCAGCCCGCACAGTGTCGCCGGGGCGAGGGTCAGCAGTTCGATCAGCCGCGGCCAGGTGATGACCCCGCCATCGATCAGCGCGTGGGCATACAGCCCCAGCGCCGTCTCGAGGCCGATGATGCCGAAGGTGGCGATATCGAACGGCACCTGCTTGCTTTCGTGCGTGTGCGGTGCGTGGTCCGTGGCCAGGTGGGTGATGGTGCCGTCGGCGATGCCTCGCTTGATCGCGTCAATGTCGCTCTGTTCGCGCAGCGGCGGGTTCATCTTCAGGCGCGTGTCGTAGCCGCCGTGGGTGGTTTCGATCAGGTCGCAGGTCAGCAGCAGGTGATGGGGCGAGGCCTCGGCGGTGACGGGCAGGCCGGCCTTGCGTGCAGTGCGGACGATCTCGACGCTGCCGCCGCTGGAGAGGTGCTGGACGTGATAGTTGCAGCCGATGGCGCTGTTGAGGCGGACATCGCGATCGATGATCAGTTCCTCCGCCGCGCGTGGCCAGCCACCAAGGCCCAGTCGCGTGCTGACGACGCCCGCGTGCATCACGCCGCCCTTGGAGAGCTGGTGATCCTGGCAGTGCTGCATGAAGACCGACCCGGCGGCGCGTACCGTGACGAGGATCCGCTGCATCACCGACGCGTTCATCACGCAGTCGCCATCATCGCTGAAGCCCACCGCCCCGGCGCGGTGCATCAGCCCGATCTCCGCCAGTTCCTCACCCTTGCGCCCCTTCGTTGCCGCCGCGACGGGGAACACGCGGCAGCGCCCCGTCTGCTGTGTGCGATCCAGCACGAACCGCACCATCGCATCGCTATCCAGCGCCGGCGTGGTGTTGGGCATGCAGCAGAGCGTCGTAAACCCGCCGGCCACTGCCGCACGAGTCCCGCTGGCGATCGTCTCGGCCCGTTCGTTGCCCGGCTCGCGCAGGTGCACGTGCGGGTCGATCAACCCGGGCGTGACGAGCAGGCCCGAGGCATCAATCACCCGCGCGCCGGCGATCGCGCCGATCTTCCTGCCCATCGCGACAATCACGCCGCGATGCACCGCGATGTCCATCACCTTGGCGGTCTTCGTCGCCGGGTCGATGACCTTGCCCCCGGTGATCAGCAGATCCGTATCGGCGGCGGACTCAAACGTCGCCTCCGGCCCGATGTGATATCGCCCCGGCGTGCCACCTTCAGCGCGCCCAGCACGTCCAGCATCGACCGACACGCCTTGACGCGAAACGCCCTTCGCAGCAGCCATGGCCGAGCGTATGCCCGCCCGGGGATTTCAAGAAAGGCGGGTGACTCCAGCGTGGCTGCGTCAACACGCCGATCACTCACCGCCGCGGCTTGATTTCGGTCATCGGCTGCTGGGCGTTCGGATCCGTGGGGGAGGGTGTGGGGGCGGGTGTGGTCGCGGTCGCGGGCGCATTGCCCTGGACCTGCTCGACGACATCGCCGCGCCAGCCCTCGCTGGCCGGGGGCGGCGTCGTGCTGAACGTCGCCGCCGCGGGCGTCGCATTCCACTCCCCGCTGAGGATGATGAACACCTCCGCACTGGAGTCATCCAGGTTGATCGTCTGGGCGAAGATCGGCATCCAGTCCTTCAGGCGATACCACAGGCGGATCTCGCGGAAGTCCCGCGCGCCGGGCGTATCAACCTTCGGCACCAGTTTGATCTGCACACACGTGCTCAGCACCTGGCGCAGCCGCTCATTGTCCGGCGCGTTCTCCAGCGGGTCAGCCAGCGTGATGACGAACCGCGCCAGCATGTCCGCCTTGCGCTGGCCGATCGGCAGCGGGAACGGGCCCTCGCCGATCCTCACCGGGTCCTTGACGATCCCCGGTGCGACGATCCGCCGGCGCACGAAGAACTTGTCGGCATCGCGCGTCTCCAGCAGCCACGTGCCGTCGAAGATGAACGACTGCTTGTCCTCACGACGCACCGGCTGCTCGCCCGCGGCACCGCGCACGTCCAGCGTCTCAAACTTCAACGCAAACTTCCGCAGCGGCGGCTGGCCCACCGGCCCCGGCTGCACGACGTAGAAAATCTGTCCGAACCGCGTGTGCTCACCCCCGCCCTGAATCGCCGGGAAGCGACGAATCAGCCGAATCGGCGCCGTCAGGTTCAGCAGTGTCTTGTCGGCCGACTCGATCTTGTCCAGCGCATCGTCAACCTTCGGGTCCACCGCGCTCAGCCCCGCTGCCGGACGCAGCAGCGGCGTCGGCGCGGCTTGGCCCCCGCCTTGCGCGTGCGCCGCACCCGCCAGCGACACCGTCACCACCGACCACACCGCCACATGCCGCGCCAAAGACTTGCTGTTCATAATCGCTCGCAATCTCCATCCAGCTAGCCGCAGCGCCCAACGCGCCCGCCGCCGACCGACGTATTCGCCCGCAGGCTAGGCCCCGATGCAGTCCCAATATGGCCCCAGCGAGGCCCCAGTGAGGTCCCAGTGAGGTCCCAGTGAGGCCCAAACGCGGCCCCCGCTGGCATGTCAGGATTCTGGAAGGCCCGCCAGGTCAATCCCCGCTTCGGTCCGCCCCCGTCGCCCCCGCCGCCAGTGCCTCGCGGAAGGACTGGCGCTGCTCGCGCGTCGCCGCGCTGCCCTGGACGATGTCCACGAAGATGTCCTCCAGGCTCACGCGCCGCACCTCAGCGCGCCTGCAGGGCAGCGCCTCGGCACATGCCGCCAGCACCGTCGACGGCGCCCGATCCGGCGTGATCGTCACCTCCAGCACGCGCCCCACCGCCTCCACACCCGCGACCCCCGATACGCGCGACAGCACGCTGCGCGCCTCGCCCATCGCCGCCTGCCCAAGCCCCGCCTGGCCGATATCAAACGGCTCGATGATCAGCGTCCGCGGGTCAAACGTCCGCTGGATCTCATCGGGCGTCATGTCCAATCGCTTGACACCCTGATGGATCATCACGATCCGGTCGCACAACTGCTCGGCCTGATACATCTGGTGCGTGCTGAAGATGATCGTCCGCCCCGCCTTGTGCTGCTCATCAATCAAATCCCGCAGCAGGCGGCTGTTGACAGGGTCCAGCCCGCTGAAGGGCTCATCGAGGATGATCAGATCCGGCTGATGAATCACCGCGCAGATGAACTGAATCTTCTGCTGCATCCCCTTGGACAGCTCCATGCACTTCTTGCTGTACGCCTCACCCAGCCCCACCCGCGCGATCCACTCCTTGGCCAGCCGCGTCGCATCCGCCGACGACAACCCCTTCAGCCGCGCGGCATAGATCACAAACTCCCCCGCACGCATCTTGCGATACACCCCCCGCACCAACGGCAGATACCCAATCCGATCCTTGCTCACCACCGCCGACCGCTTGCCCAGCACCTCCAGCCCGCCTGAATCCGGAAACAGGATCGACATGATCATCCGGATCGTCGTCGTCTTGCCCGCACCATTGGGCCCGATGAACCCCACCAGGCTCCCCGTCGGCACCACGAACGACACATCGTCCACCGCCACCTTCGGCCCAAAGGTCTTCCGCAGACGATCAATGACGATGGCATTGGACATACCGCCAAGTGTTGGCACCCTTCACCACCCACGCACACCCCTCATCCATCCCCACGTCTCACGTCTCACGTCTGCGTCGACTCCCTCCATAGACTCGCCCGCATGGGCACGCTGGATCGGTACATCGCCCGACAGTTCACCCTCAACGCCATCGCGCTGCTGGTGTTGCTCTGCACGTTTGTCGTCCTCACCAGCGTCTCGCTGAACTTTGACGACTTCCTCGAAGCCGCCAAAGGTGCCAGCAGCCAGGGCAACGCCAACCCCGGCTCGGCCCACCGCGTCCTGACCGCCTTGCTCCTGGTCATCGACATCTGGGGTCCGCGGCTTGTCCAACTCTTCGTCTTCGTCAACGGCTTCGTCCTCGTCGGCGCCATGGGCTTCACCCTCGCCCAGCTCGTCAAGCATCGCGAGCTCGTCGCCATGCTCGCCGGGGGCGTGCCCCTCTGGCGCGCGATGCGCCCCATCGGCATCGTCGCCCTGGGCTTCATCGGCCTGCAAATCGCCGCACAGGAACTGCTCATCCCCCGCCTCGCCCCCCTGCTGGCCCGCAGCGATCGCGACGCCGGCAAGCGAGACTTCGCCGCCTTCCGCGTCAACCTCCTGGCCGACGGCCAGCAACGCGTCCTCATGGCCCGGGACTTCGACCCCGCCGAGGGCGGCGGCACCGCCACCGGTCTCTACGTCCTTGAGCGCGACAGCGCCGGCCGCGCCCTCTCACGCCTCACCGCCGACACCGCCCGATGGGACGCCGCCGGCGAACGCTGGATCCTGACCAACGGCCAGCGCCGCGAACTGCGCACCGATGACCCCGCCGCCAACGCCCGCGCGCAAGTCACCCCCGTGCGCGAACTGCGCACCAGTGTCAGCCCCACCACCCTCCTCAGCCAGCGCTATCGCCAGTTCAGCGCCACCCTCAGCACCCGCCAGCTTCTCGACGCCGCCTCCCTCCCGGGCCTGGCGCGAGACGTCCGCGAGCAGCTCGATCGCCTCGTCTGGGGCCGGTGGAGCGGGTTGCTGAGCATCCTCCTCAGCCTCATCATCACCATGCCCTTCTTCCTGACGCGCGAGCCGCGCAACATGGTCGCCCAGTCGGTCAAAGCCGCCCCCGTCGCCCTGGGCTGCCTCGTCGCCGGCGTGCTCGGCGCCGCCGCCCCCGTCCCGACCGACATCATGCCCGTCGCCCTGGCCGCCTTCCTACCCACCCTGGCCATGCTGCCCATCGCCATCGCCGCCGCCACCAGCGTCCGAAGCTGATCTGTCCATCAAGCCCCGCCGTCTTCACATGTGGCAATTTGGCCATTTGGAATTTGGCGATTTCCCCCACCGCCTACCCTCCCATCCCTATGAAGATCCACGAGTACCAGGCACGCGAACTGCTCTCGACCTACCAGATCCCCGTCCCCTCCGGACGCATGATCGAGACCGCCGCCGACGCCGGCGCCGCCTTCGACCAGGCCGTCGCCGGCATGGCCTCGCCCCTGGCCGTCGTCAAGGCCCAGGTCTACGCCGGTGGCCGCGGCAAGGCTGGCTTCGTCAAGCTCGTCAAGACCCGTCAGGAAGCCATCGACGCCGCGACCTTCATGCTCTCCAACCGCATGGTCTCCCCGCAGACCCCGCCCGAAGGTCTCGAGGTCAAGAAGCTCCTCGTCGCCCAGGCCGCGGACATCGCCGATCGCAAAGGCGGCGGGAAGGACGAGTTCTACCTCGCCATCACCCTCGACCGCAAGATCCGTCGCAACGTCCTCATCGCCAGCCGCGAAGGTGGCGTCGAAATCGAAACCATCGCCCACGAACGCCCCGAGGCGATCATCAAGCAGCCCCTGGATCCCCTCCGCGGCCTCACGGCGTATGACGCTCGCGAAGTCGCCATCAAGCTCGGCTTCGTCGGCAAGCAGATCGGCCAGGCCGCCGACATCATGATCAAACTCGCCAAGTGCTATGTCGAAAAAGACTGCACCATCGCCGAGATCAACCCCCTGGTCATCACCCCGCCAGACGCCAAGAACCCCGACGGCCGCGTCATCGCCCTCGATGCCAAGTTCAACTTCGACGAAAACGGCGTGTTCCGCCACAATGACGTCGAAGCCATGTACGACCCGACCGAGGAAAATCCCGCCGAAATCCGCGCCAAAAAGTTCAACCTCAGCTACGTCGCCCTCGATGGAAACATCGGCTGCCTCGTCAACGGCGCAGGCCTGGCCATGGCCACCATGGACATCATCAAACTCGAAGGTGGCGAGCCCGCCAACTTCCTCGACGTCGGCGGCGGCGCCACCGAAGAAGCCGTCACCGAAGCCTTCGGCATCATCCTCTCCGACCCGCGCTGCAAGGGCGTGCTGGTCAACATCTTCGGCGGCATCATGAAGTGCGACGTCATCGCCCAGGGCATCGTCAACGCCGCCAAAGGCTTCAAAAACCGCGACGGCTCCATCGGCTTCAAAGTCCCCCTGGTCGTTCGCCTCGAAGGCACCAACGTCGACGCCGGCCGCAAACTCCTGGATGACAGCAAAGCCATCGTCCCCACCCTGCAATCCGGCAAGGACCTCGGCGACGCCGCCCGCAAGGTCGTCAAAGCCGTCGGCCGCGGCTGAGCCCCCACCCACCCCGGCCCCACCCACCTTCTCCCGCCGCGCGGGAGAAGGTGCCGAGGCCCGCGTCCAGCGGGCCAACGGCGGATGAGGGTGCATCTCTCCGACGCCTGACGCCTCACGCCGCTTCTCACCCCGCCGCGCTCGTCGCTCCATCCCCGCCGCGCGGGTCGATGCCCAGCGCCTTCATCTTCTTGTACAGCGTCGTCCGGTTGATCCCCAGTCGCTCCGCCGCCTGCGCTTTGTTCCACCCGCTGCTCGCCAGCGCGTCGAGGATGATCCGTTTCTCCGGCTCGCGCATCGCCGCGTCCAGCGGCATCGCACGCCCCGGCGCCAATGGCATCCCGCCCGGCAAGATCCGCCCCAGCGGCGGATGCTCATGGTCAATCACCTCACGCTCGGCCAGCCCACTCCCAACCCCGCCCAGCCCCGCCCCGCCCGCGTGCGTCACCGCGCGCCCCGCCAGCACGTGCCCGGGCAGGTCTTCCGGCTTGATGGTCCCCGATCGCGTCAGCACGCACGCCCGCTCGATCACATTGCTCAGTTCCCGCACATTGCCAGGCCACGGATACCGCCGCAGCACATCCATCGCCTCCGGCGAGATCGCCACAATCGCCCGCCCCACCGCCGCGCTGTGCTGCCGCAAAAAGTGCTCCGCCAGCAGCGGAATATCACTCAAACGCTCACGCAGCGGGGGCAAGTCCACCCGCACCACATTGATGCGGTAATACAAATCCTGCCGGAACAGTCCCTTGGCCACCAAGTCCTCCAGCGGCTGGTTCCCCGCGAGAATCACCCGCACATCCACCTCGATCGTCTGGTTGCTCCCCACCGGCTCAAACTTGCGATCCTGCAGCACCCGCAGCAACTTCAGCTGCATCGCCGGGCTCGCCGAATTGATCTCGTCAAGAAACAGCGTCCCGCCATCCGCGGCCAGAAACTTCCCGACCTTGTCGGTGTGTGCACCAGTAAACGCACCTTTGACGTGCCCGAACAGTTCCGACTCCAGCAGCGTCTCAGGGATCGACCCGCACGCCAGTTCGACATACGCCTTGTTCGCCCGCGGGCTGTGCTGATGAATCGCCCGAGCGATCAGGCTCTTGCCCGTCCCGCTCTCGCCCATCATCAGCAGCGTCGTCTTCGTCGGCGCCACCGCCTCCACCAGGTCATACATCTTGGCCATCCGCGCATCCTGGCCGACGATCGTGTCCAGGCCAAAGCGCGTGGCCAGCTGCGCCTTGAGCGCCGCGTTTTCCGCCGCCAGCGCGCTCTGACGCAGCGCCCGCTGCAGCGCCAGCCGCAATTCCGTATCCACCACCGGCTTGATCAGAAAATCCACCGCCCCCGCACGCACCGCCGCCACCGCCCCCTCGATCGTGCCATACCCCGTCAGCATGATCACCGCCGTCGGTGCATGCTCCGCCGCGATCTTCCCCAGCACCTCCAGCCCGCTGATGCCGGGCATCGTCACATCGACAATCGCCACCGCAAACGCCCGCGCCGGCCGCGTCGCCGTCGCCGTCGCCGCCTCGCTGAGCATCGCCAGCGCCCGAGCCCCATCACCAGCCGTGGAGACCTCAAAGCCCTCGCCGGTCAAAA
>JALOQT010000365.1 GCA_025453375.1 Phycisphaerales bacterium
GAGGTCTGCGGGCGAGGTCTGGCGTGCGAGTGAGGCTTCACGCAATCGGCGAAACCGTCAGAATGCCATCGGCCGCCGCCGCGGTGACTTTGCATCGCCCGCCCGATGCAATCGCCGGCCCGGTGCTGGTGGCAAAGAAAATCTGCTGGCGACCCTGAATCACCAGCTTGACCTGCCCGCGCCCCTTGCCGCGTTCCGGCACGGTGAGATAGACATCGCCCTCAAGGCCCACGGCGTTGTTCGTGTCGATATTGCCGCTGCTGGCCAGCCGGCGCGTCTGGCGCAGCAGAAGGACCATCAGCCCCGCCAGGCCCATGCCCGCCGCCACGCCGCAGAGCACCGCCCAGGGCACCTCGAGTTGAAACGACCGCAGCCCGGCCAGCCCACCCCAGCCAAAGCCCATGACAAACGCCCCGATCGCCCCGAGGCTGAACCACTCCCCCGTGCTGGAGTCATGGCCCCCGCCGTCCACATCCGTGTCAGCATCGCCGCCGACGAGCATCAGGATGATCTTGATCACAAACAGCAGCGTGCCGGCCAGAGCCGGGACGGTGAAGAAGATCGTCGGCGAGGAAAACAGTGCATCGATCATGGCCAGATCGTATCGACGCGCGATGCGGCGTGCGATTCTCCGCAGGGGCCGCCTGGCGGTCTCCTCGCGGACCAAGCCCGAGAAGATCGGCACGCCAGGACGGAATGTGGTAGGCTTGCGATCATGGCCGACCCGGCCGGCGGGCCCATTTCGAGCTCGACTGATCCATCGCGCGATCCGGCGCGGGATGTCACCCGTCTGCTGCGCGAGGCGGCCTCGGGCGATCAATCCAGCCATGCCGCGCTGCTGTCGCGCGTGTATGACCAGTTGCACGCCATCGCCGCGGCGCGGATGCGCAGCGAGCGCGTGGATCACACGTTGCAGGCCACCGCGCTGGTGCATGAGGCCTATGCACGCCTCGTTGGCGATGTGCGCCTCGGGCAGGTGGATCGGGCGGGGTTCTTCGCCGTCGCGGCTCAGGCGATGCAGCGGATCCTCGTCGAGCACGCGCGGGCCCGCGGGCGCGTCAAGCGTGGCGGCGGGATGGGCGAGGCCGCGGCGCGCCGAAAGATCCCGCTGGATGTCGTCGACCTGGCGGCGGAGGATGACCCGGAGCAGATTCTGGCCCTGGATGATCTGGTCCGGCGCTTAGGGGAATATGACGCATCGGCCGCGGCGGTGGTGCGCCTGCGGTTTTACGCCGGGTTGAGTGTTGAGCAGACGGCCGAGGCGCTGGGGATCAGCGAGCGGACGGTCAAGCGTGAGTGGGCGTTTGCGCGTGCGTGGCTGGCCGGTCAGATTGAGCGCGAGGGTCTGGATGCCGACGGAGCATGATCGAACTCGATACTCGCGCGTCAAGGCCCTGTTCCTTGAAGCCGCCGACTTGCCCGGCTCGGCGCAGGTGGCGCTGGTGCAGCGTGCGCGTGCGGAAGATGCGCGGCTCGGTGATGAACTCGCCTCGATGCTCGCCATCGCCGCCGAGGACCAGGCCCGCGGGGCGATCGATGCCACGCCGCGGCCGCTGCCGACACCGACGGGTGCCGCGGGCGAGGGCACACGCGGCGCGGCCGGCGCCAGTGTCGATGGTCTGCGGCCCGGCATGATGCTCGGGCCATATGTGCTGCGCGAGCCGCTGGGTGAGGGCGGGTTTGGCTCAGTGTGGATCGCCGAGCAGGCCTCGCCGGTGCGCCGGGATGTCGCGCTGAAGGTGCTGCGGACGGGGCTGGACTCGCGCGCCGTCATGGCCCGCTTCGCTGGTGAGGCGCGGGCGCTGGCGATGATGGAGCACCCAGGCATCGCGCGAGTCTTTGACGCAGGCGTGGCGACGCTCGATGCAGATCGCGGCGTGAGCCTGCCGTACTTTGCGATGGAATTGGTGCGGGGCGGGGGCGTCGGCCAGGCGATCACGACCTATGCCCGCACGCGAGGGCTCTCGATCGAGGCGCGATTGGGCCTGGTGTTGCAGGCCTGCCGCGCCGTGCAGCACGCGCACACCAAGGGCATCATCCATCGCGACATCAAGCCCAGCAACCTCTTGGTCAGCGAGCAGGATGGCACGCCGACAGTCAAAGTCATCGACTTCGGCATCGCCAAGGCCCTGCACGCGGAGGCCGCCGGAGCGAGCGTCGTCGAGCGGACGCTGAGCATCGAGCGCGGCGTGCTGCTGGGCACGCCGGCGTATATGAGTCCGGAGCAGGCGGGCGGCGGTGGGGGCGGGCGGGAGTAGCGGTTCGAGCGATACGGATGTCGATACGCGGAGCGATGTCTATGCCCTGGGCATCGTGCTCTATGAGTTGCTGACTGGCCGCACGCCGCTGGATCGTCAAACGCTGGCCAAGTCGAGCCTGATTGAAGTTATGCGATTGGTGCGCGAGAGCGAGGCGCCGGCGCCGAGCGCTGTCAGGAGCGGAGGCGCGGAGCCGGGCGGCCAGGCCGTGCCGCGCGAGCTGGACTGGATCGTGCTGCGGGCGATTGAGAAGGATCGAAGTCGCCGGTATCAGTCGGCGGCGGACATGGCCGCGGATATCGAGCGGTTTCTGCGGCATCAGCCCGTGCTGGCCCGCCCGCCCTCGCTGGCGTATCGCGCGGCGAAGTTTGTGCGCCGGCGGCGCGGGCTCGTCGCGCTGGCGGCGGGGGCCAGCGTGATTGCCGGGTCGGCACTGGTGTGGGCGGGTGTGAACTTCTTCGAGGCGCAGCGCCAGCGTGACGCCGCGACGGCGCTGGCCGCCGCCGAGCGCCTGGCGCGAGATCAGGCCGATCTGGCCACACGCCGCAGCGAGCGCACGCAGGAGTTTCTGCTGAACATCCTCCGTGCGGCAAACATCAACACGCCCGGCAAGCGCAAGGACGCGACCATCGCCGAAGCGCTCGAGGCTGCGACGGCGCAGCTTGATGATCCCAAGCGCCAGGTCGATCCGCCGGTGGATACCAAGATCAGGCAGGTCATCGCGGTGGCGTATATCGGCCTGGGTGTGTACGACCGCGCCGAGGCGCAGAGCGCCAAGGCGATGACGCTCGCCCGCACGCTGCCTGCGGCCGAGGCCACCGTCCTCAGCGATGTGCTGACGACGCGCGTGACGGCTTTGCGCAACGTGCGTCGTGATGAGGAAGCCGTCCCACTGGCGCAGGAGGCGGTGAGACTCGCCGAGGCGGGGCTGGCCTCGGTGCCTGTTGATGCGCCGGCGATGGTCAAACGCAACGCGCAGATTCGCCTGGCCGACGCGCTGGGCACGGCGGTCTCCCTGGTCAGCGGCACGCCCAGCGAGGCTGAGCTGGCGATGGCCGCCCGAAGCGTGGCGCTGCACGAGGAGGTCTACGGCGTCGCCTCACATCGCGCGCTGGGGGCGGCGATGCGTCAGGCGGTGCTGCTGGGCTACGCCGAGCGATATCCAGAGGCGCTGGTCGTGGCCCGGCGCGTCGTCGAGCAGACCCGCGCCAGCGAGACGCCTCGCAGTTACGCCATGAGCGTGCGGCTGGACACGCTGGCGGTGCTGACGCGCCTCAGTGGCGACGCCGCGACCTCGGCCACGCTGCATGATGAAGCCATCGCCATGGCCATCGAGTTTGTCGGGCCGGAGGATGTTCGCCTGGCGACGCTCTATGGCAACGCGGCTGAGGCGCAGATCGCCATCGGCAATCAGGCCCGCGCCGCGGAGATGCTCGTACGCAGCCACACGATCTACACCACCGGCAACCCGACGGCCCTGGCTGGCCACGCGCGCGGGGCGGAGCGCATTGGCGAAAGCCTGCTGAAGATCAATCACCCGGCAGACGCCGCGATGGTGTATGAGCGCGGCCTCGCCGCGCTGACGACGCTGATCGAGCAGGCAGGCACCGATGAAGCCAAGGCCGAACTGCTGGCCCGTCGCACCGCGATGGAGGCCAAACTGGCCGAAGCGCGACGGGCAATCAAGTGACCGTGCGACCGCTTGGTGCAGACTTGATCAACCCTTGGCCACCTTCGGCTTCGCTTTGCTCGCTTCGGACTTGGCCTTCTTGGCCACCTTGCCCGTGCCCAGGCCCGCCTGCAGGGCCACGCCGATGAACGTGATGACCACCCAGATCAGCACCCAGGCCAGAGGCGAGACGATGTCGGCCCGCGGCCAGGGGAGGCTCGCGGCGTGGGTGAGGAGCAATCCACAGATCATCCACAACGCCGACCCCGCCGCCGCGGTCAGCACGCTGGCCGCCTTGGCCGGCAGGATCATGCCCACGAGCGTCCCGGCCAGCAGACCAATCAGGCCCGCGCCGATCGCCCAACTGCGCCCCAGCGCGCCGGTGTTGTGCCACCACGCGGCCAGATCGCCCCGCAGGCGCGAGAGCACATCAGTCGGCTGGGCGGGGTCGTCCAGGAAGATGGTGTTGCGCCGGGTGGCGGCAGTCGCTGCAGGCGCAGGGGTAGTGGGG
>JALOQT010000027.1 GCA_025453375.1 Phycisphaerales bacterium
AGGGCTGCCGCCAGGAGCGAAACATGTTCAGTGCACCGACGAAACTCATGCCGGTTCTCGCGATGACCTCCGCGCTGGTGGCTACCGCTGGCTCGGCCCTGGCCCAGGGTGTCAACTTCTGGGTGCCCATCAGCATGACGCCGGTGGCCAATGACCGGATGCAGAACCGCAACTTCTTCTATCCGGCTGGGTCACAGTTGCTTGGCGGGGTGCCGTTCTTCATCGATCCGATCGTCAACAGCACGTGGAACGCCAACCTCGCCACCAGCGGGCCCAACCCCAACGGCAACCCGCGCGTCGTCGAACTCGTCGTCAACCTGCAAGGTGCACGCGAGGTGCACACGCTGATCAATACTGACTGGGGCCAGGGTGGCCCGGCCAGTTTCGCGCGCGTCGAGTTCGTCGGTTCGGGCGGGCTGCTGCATGGTGTCGACCTCGTCGGCAACGTGGATATCCGCGACTGGAACCAATTCGCCTGGACCAACACCATCAACGGCACCAGCACCACCGAGGTCTGGACGGCCGGCTCGGTCCGGCTTGATAAGCAGCGGTTCATCCTGCCCGTCGCGTTCCACACCGCCGAGTTGCGCCGCATTCGATTTATTGATACAGGTGCGGCGGAGTTCCAGCGAATCCTCGTCTCTGGTGCATCGGTCCTCGTGCCGCGGCCGCGGGCGCGGGTCTGGTCCAGCGCCTTTGGTGGCAACGACAAGCGCTATCTCGCGGTGCAGGCGTTGGCTGGCATCACCTGGGCCGACGCCAATGCCGCCGCCATCGCCCTCGGGGGCACGCTGGCGGACATCACCAGCGCGGCGGAGAACGCGTTCGTCTTCTCACTCATCGGCGGCAATCAGGCCTACTGGCAGGCTGATTCGAACAACAACAACGTCCAATGGGGTCCGTGGATCGGTGGCCAGCAGGCGATCGGTGCCAGCGAGCCGGATGGCAACTGGTCATGGACCAGCGGCGCTCCATGGGCTTACACCAACTGGGCCCAGATCGAGCCGAACAACTTCGGCCCCAATGGTGAAGACCGCCTCGGCTTCATCGCATACAACGTGCCCGCCGCGAGCACGTGGAACGATTTTGCCGGCGCGAGCCTCCTCCGTGGCTACATCGTCGAATTGCCCGCATGCCTCGCGGATGTGGCTGGCCCGAACCAATCCATCGGCGCCGATGGCGAACTGACGGCTGACGACATCATTGTCTTCCTGTCGTGGTACTTCGGTGCTGACCCGCGGGCGAACATCGCCGGCCCGAACCAAAGCCCGATTCCCGACAATACCTTCACCGCTGATGACATCATCGTCTTCCTCAGCCGCTATTTCGGCGGATGCTGAGTGATGGCGAAAGCCATCAGCCATCAGCCATCAGCCATCAGGCCTCAGGGATTGGGGATCAGGAACCGAGAGCCTTCACCAGCAGGCAGCACGCCACCTTCTCCCGCCATGCGGGAGAAGGTGCCGAGGCCCGCTCGGGGGGGCAGCGGGCCGTAGGCGGATGAGGGTGCGTCTCACATCTCACGTCTCACACCCCACTCAGCACCCCGCGAAATACGCGCCCAGGAAGACGATGATGTCGTCGGCCGTCAGCGTGTTGTCGGGGATTGTGCTTTGGTTCGGCCCGGCGATGTTGGCGCGCGGGTCGTTGGCGAAGTAGCGGCCGAGGAAGACGATGATGTCGTCGGCCGTCGTTACGCCATCGGGGTTGGATTGCTGGTTCGGCCCGGCGATGTCAGCCACGCAGGGCGTGTCCTGCACGATCGCCCGCATGAACAGGTTGCCCGAGACGCCGAACTGGAACCCGGCAACGTTCGTCAGCGGCTGGAACCACTGTGTCTGCGTGATGCCGACTTCCGGCCACGTGCCGTAGAGCGCATTGCGACCTGGCGTCTGGAACTGCGGCTGGCCGGGCGGGCGGTCAGAGCAGACGCTCGGCCCGATGGACTGGTTGGTTGCCGCGCCAAATCGCAGCCCGACGGTGATGAAGTCCGGGCGCGTCGTCAGCGTGATGTTCTCCGTGCCGAAGTCAAACTCGTTGAGGAACCCGTCAGTCATCACGGGGATCAGCCCATCACCACCCGCGGCGTCGACCTCCGAGTCAAACCGCAGGATCGCATTGGGCTGCAGCACCGACCCGCTGTACACCACGATCGACCCCTGCGTGCTGTTGGGCTGCGTCTGGGGTGATGTGCTCGCCCAGAAGATCTGTACACGCTTGACCTTGATCGGCGGACGCAGCGAGGCGGGCACAGGCAGGATCGCCGCGGCGATCTCGCCGGCATCAAACCCCGCCTGAATGCTCATCTGCGCATCAGCCACGGTCGAGACATCATCGGGGAAGCGGTCGTTCTTGAGGATGCGCTCGCCCGGGGCCAGGCCGCTCTGCGCCAGCGCACTGCCCGCCAGCATGGCGACAACGCTCGCCCCACCAAGCACACACTGGCCACCAGACCGACGCTTGTGATTCGCAACACGCATGGCTTTCTCCCGCTAGCAAACCCCCCAGCGACTGGCCCGCACAGCAATGGCCCGCCCGGTCAGCAGAACGCTCCGGCAGGGACCACCCAGGCCACCTGTCTATACGTGTACCACAGATTTCAGATTCCCGCCAGTGTTCAGCATCTGCAGGCCGGGTTGAGGGCAGCTTTCCGCCCGAGAACCCCTTAGGGGTGGGCGTTGGCGGCTACCCTACACCTTCGCGACCGAGGGGCGGCGCTGTGCTGGGAAGTCCGGCCGGTCCGCGGTGCCTGAGGCGAGATGGAGTCCACTGCATGTTCAGCGAAGTCCGCGTTGAGAGCCGTCCGGTGCCGCAGGTCGTGGTGGTGGGCCGTTTCAAGGATGAAGACCTCGCCTCCCTGCTGCCCAAGAAGGCTCCGTGGGCGGGCGTGGCGGTCGAAGCCTCGCAGCGGATGGAACTCGGTGGCGGCGATCTGGGCAAGATCGCCGAGGCCTTCCCGGCGCCGACCGCCGATGGCCCATCGCGCGTCGTGATCGTCGGGCTGGGGAAGAAGGGGTCGTTCAAGGCCGAGCAGGCGCGCACGGCGATCGCCGCCGTCGCCCGTCGGCTCGCCAGCGTCAAGGCTGAGCACGCGCTGCTGGCCCTTGGCCCGGCGCTGGATGCGGCGGAGATGAACGCCACGGCCTTTGGCCGCTGCGCCGGCGAGGCCTTCGGCCTGCTGTCGTGGGACAATCTGGCATTCAAGGGCAGCGTCGGCGAGAAGGCGCGCAAGGAAAGCCCCCGTCCGTCGATCAGCATCGATGCCGATCGCAAGGCCAGCCGCACGGGCCTGGAGTATGGGCTGGCGCTGGCCGAGAGTGTGAACATGTGCCGCAGCCTGTCTGAGACGCCGCCAAACATCGCCACGCCGGACTACATCGCGGGCCTGGCCCAGAAGATGGCCAAGCAGTGCGGGCTGAAGTTCAGCGTCATCAAGGGCAAGGACCTGGAGAAGGAACAGCTCGTCGGGCACATCAACGTCGGCAAGGCCAGCGAAAACGGCCCGTGCATGATCCGCCTGGAATACACCCCCGAGAAGGTCGCCAAGAACAAGACCAAGCCCGCGGTGCTCATCGGCAAGACGATGACCTACGACACCGGCGGCCTGTCGCTGAAGGTCAACAACGGGATGGTCGGGATGAAGCGGGACAAGGACGGCGGCTGTGCCGTGCTGGGCGCGATGCACGCGATCGCCACGATCGTCAAGCCCAATCGCCCGGTCGTAGCGCTGCTTTGCAGCGCTGAGAACAGCATCAGCGATGAGGCCTATCGCCCAGATGACGTCATCACCTATCGCAACGGCGTGACCGTCGAGATCACCAACACCGACGCCGAGGGCCGCCTGGTCCTGGCCGACGGCTTCTGCTGGGCGTGCGACAAGGAAGACCCGGCGTACATCGTCGAGCTCTCCACGCTGACCGGCGGCGTCGTGACGGCCCTGGGCAGCACGTTCTGCGGCATGTTCTGCGATGATGACACCCTGCGCGGGCGCGTCGAGGCGGCGGCGGCAGTCAGCGGCGAGCGCGTCTGGCGCTTACCCATGCACCAGGAATATCGCGACATGATGAAGTCACCCGTCGCCGACATCCTCAACAGCAACCCCAACCGCAAGGCCCACGCCGGGCAGGGCGCGGCGTTCCTGTCCTACTTCGTCAAGGACGGCATCCCCTGGTGCCACCTGGACATCGCCGGCGTGCACGTTTCAGAGAGCGACAGCGGCATGTTCGCCAAGGGCAGCAATGGCTGGGGCGTGCGGATCCTCACCGACCTGATCGGGCAGGAGTGAGGCGGCCCGGCCGGGACCGAAGAGTGTGACGCATGACCATCTCTCGACTTCTGGCGATTGTCGGTGGCTTGCTGCTGGCGGCGGGCGTGGCGATGCTGGCCAACGCCGGCAAGCATGGCCGCGCAGCGGCGGCCGAGGCGCAGGCGAAAATGGAATTGCTGATCAACCAGGGTGCGATCGACGTCCGCGCCATTGAGGGGCGCGTGCCAGCGGAGTATCGCATCAACCCGGCCGAAGGCCGCCAGAGGCTGGAGATCGGCGCGTGGCTGACCGAGCAGTCCGGCGCGGGCTACACACGACGCGAACTGACCGGCGGCGTCGGCGTCGCCAGCCTCGGCCTGATTGGCCTGGGCGCGGCGTGGTGGACCGGCAGGCGGAAGAAGTAGGCATCGAGAGCGGTCGGGGCCGCGGCGCGGATTGGACAGAGGTGGGCCAAAGGCCGTTCGCCCGGCCCGGAGGTCCGGGGTACCCCGCGCGCACTTGCTGATGTCCGATGCCTGATGCCTTCCCCACTCAGTTCAACACGATCGTGATTTCGAGTTTCAGGCCGGCGTCTGGGCGGTCGGGGAGGTCGCGGAGTTTCTGGCCGCTGGCGCGCCAGTTGTACGCCGCAGCGATGACGGGCTCGTCGATCTCCATCGCAAAGCCGCTGGAGCGAATGAGGCGGACATTGCGCACGCGGCCGGAGCGGGCGAAGGTCAGTTCGATCGTCGGGGCGGCGCGGGGAACGACGGCGCGGGTCAGGAGCGTGAACTCGGGCCGCACGGTGCGAATCTCCAGCCCCGGCCCGGCATCGACGCGCCCGTTGCGAAAGACCGTCGCGGGCAAACGCGTGAAGGCGTCACTATCGCGGTCAGCCGGGACGGTGGTGCGGCTGTCCGCCGCGGCACCAGGGGGGGCGGCGGGGGCAGTGGGGGCAGTGGGAGCGGTGGAGGCAGTGGGGGGCGCGGCGGCGGCAACTTGAGCGTCGACCGCGGGCCGGGCGGCCTGAGCAGGCTGGGCGGCTTGCGCATCTTGCTGCGTCTGGGCCTGCTGAGCTTCTTGGGCCTGCTGTTGGTCCTGCGCGTCGCGCGCGGGCTGGGCGGTGGCTGCGACGGACGCCGCGGCGGGCGGCGGGGCGAGGGTCGTGCCGACGGCGGGCGCTTCGGGGCTGGGGGCCTGCGCGATCGACGCGGCCTGGGCCTGCTGGGCCTCCATCGCCGGTTGAGCGGGTCGAGCATCGGTGGCCTGCTGCGCCTCGCGGGCCTCGCGTGCGTCCTGCGCGGGCTGGGCTTCCTGGGCGGGTTGGGCCTCGCGGGCGTCGGTCGCGGGCGATGGTGTGGGGGTGGTGGGGGATGGCGGGGGGGATGGCGCGGCGGCTGGGGCGCCGCTGAAAGCCTGGTCGGTGCGGTCGAGCTGTGGCTGCAGGAGGGTGGATTCGGTGGCCTGGTGCTCGCCGGTGGCGGTGCTGCGGAGCCAGCTCTCGGCCCCGGGGGTGCCGTTCTCGACGCCGAGGGCCAGGAGCATCGGCTCAGGCTCGGGCGGTCGCTCGCCTGCGGGCGCGGGGGGGGCGGGCAGGGGCTGGATCGTGGCGAGCGTCGGCGTCGGCACTTCTGGCGCGGTAGCGATTGGCGGGGCGACGGCCGTCGCCTGCGGGAGGCTCGCAGGTGCGGCGGGCGGCTCGGCGCTCGGGAAGATCACCATCGGCACGAGCGTCCAAGCGTCGTCGCTGGCGGAGGTCGGGCCGCTGGCCTCGCGGGCCTGGGTCGGTTTCCACGTCCACATCGCCATCGCGGCCAACGCATGCACGCCCAGGCTCGCGGCCAGGCAGAGCGTCCACGAGGAGACGTGCCCAGCGCGGCGTTCGGTACGGCGTGCGGCGGCGCGGTCGGGGTGCGGGCGGGTTGGCGGCGGGGCCTCGGACACGATCGGTCAATCGTAGCGACGAGGCGGATTTGCACGCCGGTGTGGCCGCGAAGGGGTTTGGACCGATAGCGTCGTGCACGAATGACGTTCTGGACGCTTGACAACCTGGCTCTCGTCACCGGCGGGCGACGGCGCGAGGCAGCCGGCGCCACCAGCAGCGTCACCAGTGGGGCCAGCCGCGGCCTGGTCGCCACCGGCCTGAGCACCGACACGCGGACGATCCGCCCCGGGCAGGTGTTTGTCGCGCTGGTGGGCGAGACGCACGACGGGCATGATCACGCGATAGCCGCCGCGCGGGCAGGGGCGAGTGTGGTGATCGCCCAGCGCGTGCCGCCGGGGTGGGATGAGGCGCCGGGCACCGGCCAGTGCACACTGCTGCTGGTGGATTCGACGCGACGGGCCCTGGGCGTGCTGGCGGCGGCATATCGCACGACGCTGCGGGCGACGGTCATCGCGGTGTGCGGCAGCAATGGCAAGACGACCACGGTGCGTCTGATTGACAGCGTGCTGAGCCAGACGCTGCAGGGCACCGCCAGCCGCAAGAGCTTCAACAACGACATCGGCGTGCCGCTGACGATCCTGTCGGCGATGCCCGACGATCAGTACCTCATCTGCGAGGTCGGCAGCAACGCGCCGGGGGAGATCGCGACGCTCGGGGCGATCGTGCGGCCGGATATCGCGATCATCACCAGCATCGGGCGTGAGCATCTGGCTGGCTTTGGCGACCTGCAAGGCGTCGCCCGCGAGGAGGCGAGCATTCTGAAGTATGTACGGCCCGGCGGGCTGGCCGTGCTGGCGGCCGACGCGCCGGTGCTGCGCAGCGCGGCGGGCGTGTCATGCGTGAGCCGCACCGTGTGGTTCGGCGCGGCGGCTGATGCGGGGCTGCGGGCCAGCGAGGTTCGCCATGTGGTCGATGATGACGGGCGCGTGGGGCTGCGGTTTGCGATCCGTGGCGGGCAGGGCGGGCAGGATCATGTTCACGACGCCCGCCTTGCTCACCTGGGCATGATCGGCGCACACAACGCCAGCAACGCACTGGCGGCGTGGGCCGTGGGGCGCGAACTGGGTCTGAGCACGGAGGCGATGCTGCGCGGCCTGGCCCACGCCAGCGGGCCGGAGATGCGCTTGGCTGTGGAAATGATCACGCTGGCAAGTGGCGGCACAGTGCGCGTGATCAATGATGCGTACAACGCCAACCCGGAGAGCATGCTGGCGGGCCTGCGGACACTGGCGGAACTCGCGTCGGACGTTGGCGCAGGTGGTGGCCGGGCGCGGGCGGTGGCGATCCTGGGGGACATGCTGGAACTGGGTGCATCGGAGGAGGAGTCGCATCGCGAGGTGCTGGCTGCAGCGCTGGCGCACGGGGCAGTGGTGCGGACGATCGGCCCGCGCTTCGCCGCGGCGGCCAGTGCCCTCGGCGGCGCCGCGGGTGCTGATGGGGCGATTGCGACGGACGTGGCCGGGGCGGCGGGCGTGGTGCGGGCGGGGGATGTGGTGCTGGTCAAAGGCTCGCGCGGCAGCCGCATGGAGCGGGTGATCGAGGCGCTGCGGAGCGGCGCTTCGGCGACCGGGGGAGTGATCGGGGGAGTGGGTGAGGCCGATGGCGGGCGACAAGCCGCGCAGGTGCGCGGGCGACAGGAGGTCGGCGGATGATCCCGTGGTTGATGGAAGTGACATACAACCTGCAGGTGCAGTGGGGGCTGCGGTGGGGCCTGCAGATTTTCGATCAGGAGTCGTTCCGCGTGCTGGCGGCGGCGCTGCTGGCGTTCATGCTGGTCATGCTCAGTGGCCGGCGCGTTATCGCGTGGCTTCGGCGGATGAAAATCGGCGACACGGGGCAGACCGATGCGCTGGCCCTGGCGGCCAAGGCGCGCGACAAGGCCAACACGCCGACGATGGGCGGGATTCTGATTGTCGGGGCGATTCTGGTTGCGTCGGTGCTGCTGGCGGATCTTCGCAACTTTTATGTGCAGCTTGGGCTGGTGGTCATGCTCTGGTTGGCCGGGCTGGGCGCGGTGGATGACTGGCTGAAACTGACGGCCAAGATTCGCAAGACCGGCTCGCGCCAGGGGTTGTATTCGTGGGAGAAGTTCGTCTTCCAGGTCGGCATGTCGCTGCTGGTGGGGTACTTTGCGTATCAGCATGGCGTGCCGAGCAACTTGCCCGGGCCCTATGTCGCGCATGTGCTGACGCTGCCATTTCAAAAGACGTATGAGCCGGGCACGGGCGAACTGGCGGCGGGGCTGGTGTTTCTGCCGCTGGTGCTGTATCTGGTCATGAGCGTGCTGATGGTCACGGGTATGAGCAACGCGGCGAACATCGCCGACGGAATGGATGGGCTGTGTGCGGGGGTCTCGGCGCAGATGCGCG
>JALOQT010000366.1 GCA_025453375.1 Phycisphaerales bacterium
GCGGGGAAGGCCGTGGGTGATGTGGGAGCTGGCGGCGGCGTTGGGGTGCGTCGCGCTGGGGTATGGGCCGACGCGGGTGCACCCGGTTGGACGCGCGGGGGATCTGGATGTGCTGCTGGGGGTGGGGTGGCGGGATGAGGCGCCGGTGACGGTGGACGTGCGGCTGATGGGCGCGGCGGAGCGGTATGTGCCGGCGGAGGGGCTGAGCGCGCCGGGGCGGTGGCAGGGGGCGGTGGCGATGGTGCGGGCGGAGGTGCAGGCGGCGCGGACGAGTGATGAGCCGCCGGTGGAGGTCGATGCCCGGGGTGGGTTGACGATCGTGGTGCCTGATGCGCTGCGGGCGGGCTTGCGGGTGGGGGGGCGGTATCGCGTGGTGGGCGCGTTTACCGCCGTCGGCCCGGCGCGGAACCCGGGGCAGCCGGACCCGCGGGCGAGTGCACGGCAGGCGGGGCGAGTGGGAACGATGATCGTCGATGGGGCCGATGCGGTCGTGGCTATGGATGATGGGCGACTGGATGCGACGGGGCGGGTGATCGCGGCGTGGGCGGCGATGCAGGCCTCGGCTCGGCGGACGCTCGATGCGCTCACGTTGCCCGGGGCGGAGGAGCAGGTGAGCGATTCACCGACGGCTGGGCGGGCCCGCGCGATGCTGCGGGCGATGCTGCTGGGGCAGCGCGATGCGGACTTGCATCAGGCCAGCAGCGACCTTGCGCGGCTCGGGATCGTGCACATCGTGTCGATCAGCGGGTTTCACCTGGCGGTGCTGGCGGGGCTGGCGATGGTGATGCTGCGGCTGGCGCCGCTGGCGGCGCGCGGGCGGGCGGTGGCGGCGATCGTGGCGGTGGTGGCGTATGTGCTGCTGGTGCCGGCTGAGGCGCCGGTGATTCGCTCGGCGGTGATGATCGTCGCGCTGCTGGCAGCAGAGGCATCGGGGCGGCGATATGACCGGTTGAGTGTGCTGGCGTGGACGAGCGTGGTGCTGCTGCTGTGGAGGCCGCTAGATCTGTTCTCGCCGGGGTTCCAGTTGTCTTTTCTGGCGACGGGCGTGCTGATCGCGCGGGCGGAGGCGTGGGCGGCGTCGCTGCGCGCGGCGATCACCGGCTCGATGCCGGGCGTGCGCGGGCGGCGGATGACGATGGTGGAGGACCCGGACACTTTCTCGGCGGCGATCAAGCGATGGATCTGGGGGGTGATTGGCGCGAGCGTGCTGGCGGTGACGATGTCGGCCCCGACGGTGATGGCGCACACGGGGATCGCGCCGGGGTGGGGCGTGCTGCTGGGGATCGTGCTGACGCCACTGGCGACGCTGGCGCTGCTGATCGGGCTGGTGGCGCTGCCGCTGGGCGTGGTGTGGACGGGCGGGGCGGAGGTGCTGGCGGGCCTAGCGCGGCGGGTGTGCGAGGTGATCTTCATGGTGGCGGATGCGACGGCGCACCAGCCGGGGGTGGCGTTGTATCCGGGGCCGCCGGCGTGGTGGTGGGCACTGGGGATGACGGCGGCGCTGGGGTGGTTGCTGGTGCGATCGACGCGCGGGCGGTGGGCGATGGTGCTGGTGGCCGCGGCGTGCTGGCCGATCGGCGCGATGATGGCAGGCACGGCGACGCCTCGCGCCACGGCGCGGGTGGATCAACTCTCGCTGTCTGGCTCGACGTGTGCGTTGGTGACGGCGCCGAGCGACGCGGGGCGGGGGCAGCGTGTGCTGATTGACCCTGGCAGCACGCGGAACGATCGCGGGCGCGAGGTGCTGACGGCGTGGTATGCGCTCACGCCGCGGTCGGTGCCGCTTGTGCGGCCGATCGAGCCGCCGGTGGTGGTGATCACCGGGGCAGGGGCGGAGAGGTTCAACCTGCTGGGCGAGTTACTCGCGCCGCTGGGCGTGCGGCAAGTGGTGATGAATCGCGATGTGATGACGCTGGCGGAGCAGCGGCCATTGGGGCCGCAGGCGAAGCTTGCCGCGCAGTTGCGGGCGGCGGGGGTGGTGATTGAGACGTTTGATCCGGCCGAGCGGGTGCAGATCGGGGCGATCGGCATCACGCTGGCGGGCAAGCGCGCCTCGGCGCCGGTGGGCATGCCTGCGCCCCCGTTCGTCGTGAGATCGACGAGCCCGACGGTTGACTTCGATGGCGTGTCGATGACGCTGCCCGCGCCGCCGAGCGGGCGCGGGGCGCGATGGCGGCGTGCGTGCGGCGGGCGAGATAGTCATTGACGTCCTTGAGGGAGAGGTTTTCCATCTCCGAGGCCAGTTCCGTCAGCGTGCGAGCGCGGCCGAGGCGGTGCCAGTCACTGGCCAGGGCTGCCGCGCGGGCGCCGCTGCTTTCGCCGCTGGAGACCAGGCGGCTCTTGTAGCCAATGCGTGCGCGATCGAACTCATCGGCCGTGACTGGCGCGAGCATGCCCGGCGTGCCCGCACCATCGACGCGCCGGAGTTGCTCGACCATCACGTCCAGCGCGGTCTGGGCCTTGTCGGGCGTGGTGCCGACGTAGCCGACGACGCGGCCAAAGTGACGATCGGAGGCGTAACTGGAATAGACCGAATAGCACAGGGCTCGCTTCTCGCGGACTTCGCTGAAGAGCCGTGCGCTGCTGCCGCCGGAGAGGACCGAGGCGATGACGCGTTCGAGGCGTGCGTCGGGGCTGTTTTCGGGCGGGGCTTCGTGGGCGAGGTAGATCTGGACCTGGTTGGCTTCTTCGGGTTCGTGGTAGCAGGTGCCGCGCGTGGGGGCGGGGCCGGGGGTGATGTCTGGGGCGAGGCCGGTCCAGGGGGAGGGACCGCCGAGGAGTTTCTCCATGCGGTCGGCGACGGCGTGGATGTCGACATCGCCGGCGAGGGTGAGGATGCTGCCGCGCGGGCGGGCGTGGCGCGTCCAGCCGCGGACGAGGTCTTCGCGCGTCAAGGCGGCGAGGCCGGCTTCGGTGCCGAGCGTGCTTTTGTGCAGCGGCTTGGCGGCGTGACGGGCGACGAGCACCTCGGCGGCGCGCTGCTGCGGATTGTCGGCCAGGCCGGCGAGGGC
>JALOQT010000367.1 GCA_025453375.1 Phycisphaerales bacterium
CCCCGGCAACATCGCCGTCGCCCCCAACGGCAAGATCTTCATCTCCATGCACCCCTTCGGCGATCCCAAGGGCCCGCGCATCATGGAGGTCGACCCCGCCACCGGCAAAGTCACGCCCCTGGCGCAAGACTGGGCCGGCCCCATCAACCCGCAAACCGGCGCGGGCATCTCCGCGATCATCGGCATCAAAGTCTCGCGCGATGGCACACTCTGGCTGCTTGACGCCGGCCAGCCCGCCGAAGCCCTCAAGCCAGGCGGCAACCCGCTCCTCGGCCCCAAGCTCTACGCCATCGACACCGCCACCATGGCCGCACGCGATGCCTACGTCATCCCGCTTGACGCCGTGCGCCCAGGCTCGTTCATTCAGGACCTCGCCATCGATCTGACCCGCCAGACGATCTATCTCGCCGACTGCGGCATCGGCCAGGGCATGACCGACCCCGTCCCCGCCATCATCGTCCTCGATCTCCAGGACCGCTCCGCCCGCCGCATGCTCGAAAGGCACCCAGCCCTCATGCCCGAGCCAGACGCCTCGATGATCATCGACGGCACCGAAGTCCGCGTCATCGGCCCCGACAACACACCCATGCCCGCACGCGTCGGCATCAACCCCATCACCATCAGCGATGATGACTCGACGGTCTACTTCGGCTCGATGCACGGCCGCACCATCTGGCGCGTCCCCGCCTCCAGCCTCGCCAGCCGCAGCCTCGGCGATCGCACCCTCGCCCAGCGCCTCGTCCGCCACGGGCCAAAGGGTGTCAGCGATGGCTTCAGCATCGACTCGGCCGGCAACATCTACGTCACCGACGTCAACAACAACGCCATCGGCATCCTCGACCAGCAAGGCCACTACCGCCACCTGGCCCGACGGCATGAGCGCCGGCCCCGACGGCAACTTCTACGTCGTCGTCAACCAGCTGCATCGCCACGCCGCGCTCAACGGCGGCACCAACGCTGTCGCCGGCCCGATGCGCATCGTCCGCTTCACGCCCCTGGCCAAGGCCACCGTCGGCCGCTGACGCGCCGGGCAGGCCTCGGCCCCTATCCTGCTGATTCTTCGGTCAATCCCGCATCAGTCAGGAGCGTTCGCCGTGGCCGGCCATAACAAGTGGTCCAAGATCAAGCACCGCAAGAAGGTCGTCGACAAGCGCCGCAGCAAGGCCTGGACGATGTGCAGCCGCGCCATCATCAGCGCCGCGCGCCAGGGCGGGCCGGACCCGCAGTTCAACTTCCTCCTCCGCGCCGCGATGGACGAAGCCCGCTACTACAACGTCCCCAATGAAAACGTCGAACGCGCTATCAAAAAGGGCGCCGGCGGCGGCGATACCGACCACTACGAACCCGTCCGATACGAGGGCTACGGCCCCGCAGGCGTCGCCATCATCGTCGAAGCCTTCACCAACAACCGCACACGCACCGCCGGCGACCTGCGCCTGATCTTCACTAAATACGGCAACGGCGGCAAACTGGGCGTCCCCGGCTGCGTCGCCCACACCTTCGCCCACAAAGGCCGCATCCTCATCCTCGGCTCCGCCAGCGACGAAGCCGCCCTGATGGACGACGCCCTGGCCGCCGGCGCCGACGACCTCCGCTTCGAACCCTCCCGCGAGACCGACCCAACCGGCCCCGGCCTCTGGATCGTCCTGACCCCACCTGAGCAGATGCGCACCATCTGCGAAGCCCTCACCGGCCCGAGCGTCAGCACCGCCGCAAGCGTCCACCCGTCGCAACGCACCGCGCCTGCGAACCCCGCGCGCTGGCACCTGCCAACGGCCGAGCAACTCAAGGCCCACGCCGAGGGCAAGTTCGAAGGCGAATCCGCCGCGGGCTTTGACATGATCCCCCTGACGACGGTGGACCTGACCGACGCCGACGCCGAAACGCTCGCCGAACTCGTCGACGCCCTGGAAGACAACGAAGACGTGAAACTGGTCTACACCAACGCCGGGTGAATCGCAACCGGGTACCCCGGACCTCCGGGCCGGGCGAACGGCCTCAACTTCCCGACTCAACCCAATCCATGCCCCCTCCCCGCACCACCATCCGCATCATCGTCAACGCCACGCCGATGGACATCCCCCAAGGCCAGACGATCACGCAGTTGCTCGCCACCTTGGGCAAGACCGGCCAACCCGCCGCCGTCGAAGTCAACCAGAACCTCGTCCCCAAACGCCACCACGACACCCACACCCTGCACCAAGGCGACACGATCGAAATCGTCACCCTCGTCGGCGGCGGCTGAGCGGGAGTGAGAAAAGGGATAAGGGACAAGGGACAAGGGATAAAGAAGACGCCGCGTGGGGCAGGTTTTCAACCTGCCCGACCTCCCGACACCGCGTGCGACTCAAGCCCGGCGCGGGCGACCGCGTCGTTCGCCGCACACCGTCCGTGACGGCTCTCGACACAGAGCCGCCTGCGCCTTATCGGCCCACCCAGACGCGATCACACCGCACGCATTGCCGCCAGCGCTGCGCGCATGTCACCGATTTGTGCGCGCAGATGGAGGTTTTGTACGCGCATCTGCTCCGTGTGTACGTACATTTGGAGTTTTTGCGCGTTCAGATTGTCCATCTGCGCGCACAGGCGAGCCGTTTGTACGCGCATTTGGCGCATTTGCGCGCACAATTCCTCCCCCTGCGCGCCCATGCGCTCGACCTGCATCCACGACGAATGCACGGTGGCCCACACCCACTCACATCACCCATGCCTCTCCACCCCCCACGCCCCAGCGACACGATCATCCCGCACAGTCCCAATAACCCCACGTCTCACGCCTGAAGCCTGACGCCTGAAGCCTCACTCACCCCCCCTTCGCCTTCTCCGTCAACTCCGTAAAAGTCTGTTCCGCCTTGTCCAAAATCCCCCGGCAGTGGCGCAGCAGCGCGATCCCACGCTCGTGCGCCGCCATTGATTCCTCCAGCCCGATCTGCCCGGACTCAATCCGCGCAATCAGCCCCTCAAGCTCGGCTTGCGCCTGCTCGAAAGTCATCTGGCTATCCACAGCCGCCGAAATCGACAA
>JALOQT010000368.1 GCA_025453375.1 Phycisphaerales bacterium
CGATGCGCCTGACGTGGACCGCCACGCCCGCGTGGCTCGCCACCATGCTAGCCTCGCCGGACAAGCCCGCGTCGATCAACTTTAATGCGCCGCTGGAACTCACGGCCGATGTCCGCACACTCTCGGTCGCCCTGCCCAGCAGCGATGCGAGCGGCACGCCGATCCGTGGCCTGCTGCAGCCGGGGGTCTTCGCACTCGATGCGGAAGTCCGCACTGCTGGCGTCGGCTTCACGCCTGCAGCGCAGGCCGGCCAGCCGCCGGCAAGCCCGGTCGTGCTCAGTGGTGTCAACATCGTCGCCAAGACCGCCCCGGGCGGCAGTGGCAGCGGCACCACGCCGCTGGAGTTCGCGGCGACGGTCAGTTCGATCCGCACCGGCCAGGTGCAGACGCCCGAGCCGACGCGCGTCATCGGGTCGGTCGTCAACTTCGCCGACGCCCGCGGCACGCCGACGCCCGACGTCGCCGCCCTGACGCTGAACGCCCGCACTGGCACGATTCCGACGTCGCTCCTCGAAGCCCTGACCAATCAGCCCGGCAGCCTCACGCCCCTGCTCGGTGAGAATCTCACCGCCTCGATCGATGTGGTTAACGTCGCCCGAAAGGCCGGCAGCGGCACAGCCAAGGTTGATCTTCGTGCGCCCAATGCGTCGTTCGTCCTCGGTGGCCCGGTGCGCGATGGTGTGCTGCGGACCAATGAGCCGGGAGCGACGCCGATGCTGGCTGAGCTCAATGAGTTCAGCTTCACCAAGGGGCGAACCGTCGGCACGGTTTCCGCACTCAACCCGCTGGGCTATCTCGGCTTTGTTGCCGGCGTGCAGCGACTGCGTGATGATGTCAACACGCGGCCGAGCATGGTCAGCAGCCCGGACCTGGCCCTGCCGCTCGATGGCGATCTTCGCAAGCTCAGCGGCACGATCCGTGTGGACCTCGGCCGCATCAACATGAAGATGGAGCAGAACTTCCTGCAACTGCTGGACATCCCGGCGCTCAATCGCGTCGTTGATCGCGTGGCCAACGCCCAGCAGCGCCCGGTGCCGCCGTTTGCTATTGCGATCAATCAGGGCATCGCCACCTACAAGGATGTCGAGCTGCCGATCGGGTCATACACCTTCCGCGCCACCGGCACGATCGATCTTCCCAATCAGCAGATGGATGTTGTGACCTATGTGCCCACCGCGGGCCTGGCCCCCGGCGCGCTGGCGAGCCTCAACAAGTCCCTGGGCGATGGCTTCGGCCGCATCCTGCCCAAGGACCTGACTGAATCACTGATGGTGCCGATCCGCCTGCGCGGCCCGACGGCCGACCCGAGCACGAGCATCGACGTCGCCTTGATGGTCCGCGAGCCAGCGCCAGACGGCCAGCCTGCCCCGGAGGACAAGCCCAAGGAAGAACCCAAGGAGCGGCCTCGCAGCCCGCTGCCCTTCCCGCTGCCGATTCCATTGCCTGGCCCGCGGTGAGGCGAGCGGTTCGCGTGCTCACATCACCGGCGTGCCGCGCAGGCGGCCTTCCAGCGCGTTGACCTGCTGGGAGAACTCGCTGTCGGTGCTCATGCGGCCTTCGATTGTCCGAACCGCGTGCATGACGGTGGTGTGGTCGCGCCCGCCGAAGTAGCCGCCGATTTCTTCGAGGCTGAATCGCGTGTTGCGACGGGCCAGATACATGCACAACTGGCGCGGCAGCGCGATCGACCGCTGGCGACGCTTGCTCTGCAGGTCCGGCGGCTTGACGCCATAAAACTCCGTCACGCTGCTGATGATCGTCTGGATGCTGATGGTCGTCTCGGTCTTCTTCTCGACCTTGCCCAGCAACATGCGGACGAGTTCCAGATCGATCGGCCGCTTCTCGACCTGCGCCATCATCTGCAGGTTCGTCACCGCTCCTTCAAGCTCGCGGATGTTGCTCTCCAGCCGCTGGGCGATCGCCGCGGCGACGTCCTTGTCCAGTTCCAGCCCGCGCATCCGCGCCTTGGAGAGCAGGATCTGAATCCGCGTCTCGTAGTCCGGCGGGGTGATCTCCGTGACTAGGCCCCACTTGAAGCGCGACACCAGCCGCTCTTCGAGATCGGGAATCTCTTCCGGCGGCGCGTCGCTGGCCAGCACGATGTGCTTGTGGTTCTGGTGCAGCGCGTTGAAGGTGTGGAAGAACTCCTCCTGCGTGCGGTCGCGCTTGGCCAGGAAGTGAATGTCGTCAACAACCAGCACATCGACATGGCGGAACTTGTACCGGAAGCGGTTCATCGCCCCGGCCTGCACCGCGTCCATGAACTGGGTGGTGAACCCCTCGCACGAGGTGTAGTAGATCACCGCGTTGGGCCGCGCAGCGCGGATGCCCAGGCAGATCGCCTGCAGGAGGTGCGTCTTGCCCAGCCCGACGCCACCATGAACGAAGAACGGGTTGTACCCCGCGCCGGGGTTGCTCGATACGGCGATCGCCGCCGCCAGGGCCAGGCGGTTGTTCGGCCCGGCGACGAAGTTGTCAAACGCGTAGTCGGGGTTGAGCACCAGCCCGTCGTCATACAGGTGCTCGATGTTGTCCATCACGCTGACGCGAGCCGGGCCGGGCAGCGGCTCATTGAAGACCCGCTCGGTGGCCCCGCGCATCGCCTCGGGCGAGCCTTCGACCGGCGGTTCGTGGATGATCGCCCCGGGGGTGGGCGATCCGGGGGTGGGCGATCCGGGGGTGGCCGTCGCGGCGCTGGCCATCGTCGCCGGCAAGGGCTGCGGCACGCCGGAGATCATCGGCCGCTGCACCACAACGGGCGTCGGCTGCGTCGGCACCGCCTTAATAGCGCCCGTCGCGGCATCCAGCTCATCCTCCGGCCCGAGGAACCGCACGCTGATCAGCCGGCCCGTGGCCGTCTGGGCCGCGTCATTGAACGGCACGGCACAGGCCCGCTGGAGATAGTCACGATGCACGTTGCTGTGCGCCCGCACACGCAGCACCCCGCCAGCAATACCCAGCGGCTCGAGCTGATCAAACCACCCGCGGCAAATCGCCGGCTGACTGGTGCGCATGAACTTCAGCAACGCCGGCCACACGTCGGCGTCGGGATCAACGCGGACAGGACCGCGCTTGGCTTGGCTGCTGGCTGGAAGGGGCAAAGGGCAACTCCGAAACACATGTCCACGGGAATAGTCGATGGCGAGAGAGTCTGGGCCGAAGGGACGGACGGTAAGGCCATCTGGACATCCTGTCAACAGCCTTAGGAACATAGATTTTCGCAGACGAAAAGTTGCGTGCTCCCGGTGGACAACTGGTGCTATGCTCGGTGAGAATCTGACGATTGGCTGTGCGGCCGCTCGCGTGCTTCTGCCAAGAACACCGCGATTCGCTCGGTCATTGAACGCACGCGGGTGTGGC
>JALOQT010000028.1 GCA_025453375.1 Phycisphaerales bacterium
CACACCGCCCCGGATGTCGCCCGTGTCAGCATCCCGACGGACACGCTCGATGCCATCATCGCCCGCGAGACCCCCCAGCCCGCGTCGGTCGACTTCATCAAGGTCGATGTCGAAGGGGCCGAGGGGCTGGTCTTCCGCGGCGGACGCGAGACGCTCAACCGCTTCAAGCCGAACATCTACTGCGAAATCACCCCCGGCCACCCGGAAAACGTCGGCATGACCGCCCAGGGCGTGATGAGCGAACTGCTCGCCCTGGGCTACACCGTCTGGGCCTTCCCGGAGACCTACGCCGAGCCGAAACGCGTCGACGGCCTGACCACCGGCGTGCGGGACTATCTGTTCCGGCATCCGGCGAGAGGGCGATAGCGCGGCCAACGCGCAGGCCTTGCGCGTCGATCATGGCGCCTCGGCCGATTGTGCGGCTGACGCGCAGTCTTTGCCGATCCTCGATTGATGCCGAGCGGAGCCTCGGCGTTGTGTAGTGCGGCCACGGATGGCGACATGCGACTGAAGACGTACCGAGCGGCGAATATGGCTGATGCGTTGGTCCTGGTCAAGAAGGACCTGGGCAAGGACGCGGTCATTCTGCACACGCGGGTCTTCAAGGTCGGGGCGATCTTCGGCTTCGGGGGCAAGCAGCAAGTGGAGGTCACCGCCAGCGTCGGCGTCAATGCGCCGGCCCGCGGCTCGTCCGCGTCTGTCCCTTCTGCGTCAAACGCGGCCAATGGGCAAGCTGTCGCCCCCGCGCGCAGCGCCGTGGCCCGGGCCTATGGCGCGGCTAGCGCGCCCGTTGCCCCATCGGGCAGCACGGCCACCGCCCGGCCCGCAGCGTCGATCGTGGAGCCCAAGCGTGCCAATGTGCCCGCAGCGCCGATCGTGCCCGAGGCGGTGCGCGAGGTTGCGCAGATCGCCGTGGCCGCCGCTGCGCCGATGGCGACGGCGATCGCCGCCCCGCCGCGGCCGAGCGTCTCGACGATCAGCGATGACATGCAGGCCGAGCTGGCCGCGATCAAGCGCATGGTCGGCCAGGTGCTCCAGGGCACAACGGCCTCGCGCGGCATCTCCGTCCGCGATGACCGCGAGACGCCAACCGCCCTCGTCGGCGGGTTGCCCATGCCGCCGGCCCTGCTGGATCACTACGTCCGACTGATCGAGGCCGAGGTCAGCCGCGAGGTGGCTGACGATCTGATCGGCTCGCTGCGAGATGAACTGACGCCGACGGAACTCAAGGACGGCCAGGCCGTGCGCGTCGCGTTGCTGCGCAAGCTCGAGTCGTTCTTCCCGACCTCCGGCGCCCCGATGCCTACGCCGCGCAGCGGCCGGGCGTGCACGATCGCGTTGATCGGCCCGACGGGCGTCGGCAAGACGACGACCGTCGCCAAGCTCGCCGCGGCCCACAAACTGCGTCACGGCCGCAAGGTCGGCCTGATCACGTGCGACACCTATCGCATCGCCGCCGTCGAGCAGCTGCGGACATATGCCAACATCATCGGTGTGCCGCTGAAAGTCGTGCTGACCCCCGGCGAACTGCGCGAGGCCTGCGCTGAGCTGAATTCGTGCGACGTGATCCTGATTGACACCGCTGGCCGCTCACCTGGCGACGGCGCACGGCTCGACGAACTGCGTGCCTTCCTGCACGCCGCCGAGCCGGATCAGACGCATCTCGTGCTTTCCAGCACCGCCGGTGCCTCCAGCCTGCATCGCGCGGCGGAGAAGTTCGCCGCCCTCAAGCCCGATCATCTGCTGCTGACCAAGCTCGATGAAGCCGTGAACTTCGGCCTCGTCGTCGATATCACCCGTCGCGTCAGCCGCGAGCTGGATGTGCGTCTGAGCTACGTCACCACCGGCCAGGAAGTGCCTGACGACATCGAGCCAGCCCGCGCCGATCGCATGGCCCGCCTCGTGCTTGAAGGAGCGCTGCCGGCATGACCCTGGCGCAGCACACCCATGCCGCGAACCTGGGCACCGCGACTGACCCAGCCGCGCCGGGCACCACGCGCGTCGGCCCGCAGATCGCCCGCCCCGACCAGGCCACGCGCCTCCGCGCGCTCATGGCCGGCGGCGCCAGCACCCAGCCAGCCAGCACGCGCAGCGATCAACCCGCGTCAAGCCTGCAACTCGCACCGGCCAAGGTGCTCACGATCACCTCAGGCAAGGGAGGCGTCGGCAAGACATCGATCGCGGTGAATCTTGCCTGCGCGATGGCCGCGCGTGGCCTGCGCGTCACGCTCGTCGATATGGACTGGGGCCTGGCCAACGCCGATGTCCTCTGCGGCCTTTCGCCATCGGTGCGGCTTGATGCCGCACTGGAGCAGGCCGATGTCGCCTCCGCCCTCACGCGCATGATGATCGACGCACCGGGCGGGTTCCGCCTCGTTCCCGGCGCTGTCGGCCTCGGCCGATTGATGGACCTGCGCGAAGCCTCGCAGACCGCCCTGCTCGGCGCGATGCAGCAGGCCCTGGCTGGCAACGACATCGTCGTGATCGACACCGGCGCCGGCATGGGGCCGATGGTCCGCGCCAGCAGCCTCGCGGCGGACCTCACCCTCGTCGTCGTCACGCCCGAGCCGACAAGCATCGCCGATGCCTACGCCCTGATCAAAGCCCTGCACCAGACCGCCCGCCGCCGCAGCGCTGGCGATCAGCACGCCGGCACCGTCGCGCCACCGATGCACCTGCTGGTGAACCAGGCCCTCTCCCCGCTGGAGGCTGCGGAGGTTGGCGAGCGCATCGCCGCCGTCGCGCGCCGGTTCGTCGGCGTCGAGATCGCCATGGCCGGCGCGATGCTGCATGACATGATGGTGCCGCAAGCCGTGCGCTCGCGCCTGCCCTTCGTGCTCGGCGCGCCGGGCAGCAGCGCGAGCCTGGCGATGAGCCAACTGGCCATGCACGTGGCCCAGAGCCTCGCCGTCAACATCCGCGGCGAGGCCAGCGGCCGACTGCTCCCTCCCGCGATGGGCTTCTGGGATCGCTTCGCACGCCTCGTTGGCGGTCGCGTCCGCGGCTGAAGCGTCTGCGAAGCCCTGCTGATATCCAAGTGAAATCCAAACACGCCCGCACAGGCGTCATGGCTTGTCACATGGCCGCAGATTTGCGTGGTGATTTGTGGAGATTGACCGGCCCGGGCGTGAAGTGACGTCCGGATCGGGCCGATCACCACTCAAGTCCGCCGTGCTTCAGGTGCGCCCGGACGCGAGCACGCCGACCGATTCGCCCAGCAACCGCTCGGCACAGCACGTCACCGGATTGACCAGCGAGCCACGCATGTATGACGAGATCGCGACAAAGTGCATCGCTTCCTGCATGGGCCTGGCCGGCTTCGTCATCGCGATGGTCGTCGGCATGTTCGCGCACGTGCCGCTGGAGACGGCGATCCTCCGCGGCGTGCTGGCGATGCTCGTCTGCTGGCCGGTGGGTTACATCGTCGGGCACATCAGTTCCAGCGTGGTCAATCAAGCCCTGATCAAGCGAGCCGAAGCCGCCAAGGCCACGACGCGCGAAGCCGCCAAGAAGGCCCGCGAAGAGGCCGAGCGCCTGCGTCGTGAGTCTGGCGATAGCGAAGTTCTTGAGTTGTGAGGTGAATGTACGGATGGCGATGTGATGGGCCGGTGGACATCGCAGCGCGCGGATGTGTGAGAAATGTTGAAAGAAAGTTGCGGAACTTGAAATCGAACGCGCAGGTGTTACGCTCCTCCCGCTTCGCAACCCACGGACGGGCGAGGAAGCACCTGGAATCAGCAGTGTGTGTCGACGACTGACGACTCGCTCGCAGCGTCGGCAAACAAGGCTGGATCTCGAAATAGCCGGCAAGTCGTTCGGATGAGTGACTTGCCGGAGAACCGCATCAGGGTCTCTCCCTTGATGGCGTTTGGGCAACAGGGTCAAGGAGCCGACCAATGTCCCGGATGAAGGCGAATGCCGTGTCTGTACGTGTTGGGGCAAGCAGTCGCAGCAGCGACGAAAAACCTGCGAAGGTTGTCCGTTCCCTAGCTCAGGGCAACACCGCCGCGCTCAAGGCCGCGGCCGCCGCGGCTCAGGCCGCCAAGCTCGCCAAGGACAAGCTCAGCATCAAGACCGGCCCTGCCGCACGCACAGGTCGCAAGAAGATCACCGCCGCGACGGCCAAGACGCGCGAGGAGTTTGACAGCCTCCCGATCAACGACCTCTGGGCCGAATACGCCAAGAACCAGCGCAAGGACCTGCGCAACTACTTCATGGAGCGCTACCAGCAACTGGTCCGCTACATCGCCGAGAAGACCTATACCCGCCTGCCCGACGAGGTGGACGTCAATGACCTGATCAGTGCCGGCCAGTTCGGCCTCATGGACGCGATCGACGGCTTTGACCTGGCCCGCGGCGTGAAGTTCGAAACCTTCAGCGCCACCCGCATCAAAGGCGCGATCATCGACGAACTGCGCGCGATGGACTGGGTCCCGCGCCTCGTCCGCAGCCGCACCGCCAAGGTCTCGACGATCCGCGACAAGTTCGAGATGAAGCACGGTCGCGCTCCGACCGACGACGAAGTCTCCACCGCCCTCGGCGCCACCGGCGAGGACCTCGACAAGATCCTCAAGGACAGCGGCGCGGTCATGACCGTCTCGCTCAACCGCAAGGCCTTCAACAGCGACGGCAACAAAGACGTGACGGAGATCGATGTCCTCAAGGACATCACCCAGATCAACCCCCTGCTGCAGACCCAGCGTCGCGACGTCAAGGACATGCTCACCAAGGGCCTCTCCCGCGCCGAGCGGCTGATCGTCATCCTCTACTACTACGAGGAAATGACGATGAAGGAAATCGGCCTGACGCTCGACCTCTCCGAGAGCCGCGTCAGCCAGATGCACAGCTCAATCCTGCAGCGCCTCAAGGCCCAACTGCAGGATCGGGCCAGCGAGCTCGAGCCCGACGAAGACAACTGATCGGCGTCGGGGTCTAGGCTCCACCGTCTCGGTTCACGCGCCTCAGCGTCTACGCTCGACACGCATGGCAGAGGTCTTCCTCGTCCGCGGCAACAACTGCCAACTGGCCAACCAGTTGCTGCTGTTCGCATCGGTCTACGCCTGGTGCATCGAGCGTGGCCACCGCCTGCACAACCCCAGTTTCGCCGACTACGCCCGTCACTTTGACCGCCTGGGCGGTGCGATGTGCACGCCCGGCGTGCCCGGCCCGTGGACTGAGCCGCAGCGCACGCGATGGGTGCAGCGCAGCCTGCGCCTCGCCTCGCAACTGCGCATCTTCGGCCCGACCGTCAGCGCCCGCCAGCGCGACCCGGTCGTGCATCTGCCCCCCACGCCGACGGACTGGGCCGAGCCGCGCGGCGGGCGAATCTTCCTGAGCGGGTGGAACTTCCGCAACCCCGCCGGCTTCGTCAAGCACCATGCCCAGATCGTCGAGGCCTTTCGCCCGGCCGAGCCCGTGCGCAGCGCTGTCGCCTCATGGCGAGCCGCGCTGGAGCCGGGCCGCCTGCATGTCGGCGTGCACATCCGCCACGGCGATTACCGCGAGTTTCTGGGCGGCCGGTTTTACTTCACGCTGGAGCAACACGTCTCCGCGATGCGCGACATCGCCCAGCGCCACGCCCGTACGCGCCCGGTGTTTCACATCTTCTCCAACGAGCGCCGCACCGCTGAGGAGTTCGCCGCCCTCGCCCCGAACCTCGATGTCCTCATCGCCAAGCCCACAACGCCCAGCCCCGCGATGGAGGACCTCTATCGCCTGGCCTGCTGCGATCTGCTCGTCGGCGCGATGAGCACCTTCAGCCTCTGGGCCGCGATTTACGGCCGCACACTCGTCTGGCATCTCGGCCGGCGCGCTGATGATGAGTTTGCCTGGTTCAACAACGGCCACCCCAGCGTCATCACCCTCCCCGACGCCGACGCCCACATCGCCTCACGCGGCGTGGTCTGACCCCCGCGCGCTGGGTACCCCGGACCTCCGGGCCGGGCGCAATGCCGCCGATCTCCCCACCTTCGTATTCACTCCGCGCCAGCATCGCACAGCCATGCCTCGCTACCCGCCCCCACCGGAGTAAGGCCCTCCGCCCCGAATACCTTGCCGTCCTTGCCGAAGCTGCCGAATCTGCCGCGATTCGCACCCGGCGGTCACCCCTCCAGCAAAATCACAGCAAATCCCATCTCCGACTGGATCGCCCCGTCGAAATCGCCGAATCGACGGTCCATGGGACGACGTTTTCCGTCGTTGCGATTCGGGCCGATGGCCGCGCGAAGGGCGCTGCGGGGTGTGATGTCAACTGGTGAGGTGGTCGTGGCGTGGGGCGTCGTCACGCCGCCGTTGCGGGCGGCTGATCTGGCCTGGCACGCCGCGTGGTCACTCGTGCCCGGGGTTGGGCATGTCATCAGCCTCATGCTCTCGATGCACCAGCATCGTGGCGTGCTGCTGGTCGTGACGGATCGTCGCGTCTGCGTGCTGTGGGATGGCGCTAGCGCCGGCGATGTCCGCCAGCCGTGCGTCATCGCGACGGAGTGCCCGCTGGATGTGCTGGGCGTGCGCTGCGTCGCCGAAGGCTGCTTTGAACTGAAACTGGCCCGCGGCCAGGCGCAGGGCGTGCTGCTCCAGCAGCCCGAGTCTCGCCTCGCCCGCGCGCTGGAGGTGCTGGCCAGGGATGACACCGCACCGCAACCCGACTTGGTCCTGTCCAAACAATCCACACAACCGCCAAGGAATCGAGACTCGATACGCCGCGCAGCGTAAACGCGGCGTGAATTTGCCCCGCCGCCCGCACTTTGGCGAGCACACTCGCCAGTGGGCGATTGAATCATGACCCCGAAGGTTTGTAGCCTGCGGGGTCGGCAGTGCAGGTCCGAAGGTCCTGGTCGCGTCGCGCACGTCATGGCACGCGTCCCCAACCCGAGAGATCAATCCAAGGATGGATACGCCCCCCCCCGTTCGTCCCATCTCCGATTCGATGCCTTCGTCCCACGCGGGCTCGTCGAACGCAGCACCCAGCAACCGCTCCGCCGCCGCACGCGGCTCGACCGGCGCCCGCGGCAAGACCGCCCGCCCGCCAGAGTCCACCCGCGCCGCCGAGCGCCCCAGCACGCGCGAATCCTCCCGCGAGCAGACCCGCACCAGCGGCGCACAGGGCAAGGGCAAGGCCGGTCGCATCAAGCACTTCGTGCTTGATACCAACGTCCTGCTGCATGACCCCGCTGCCCTCTTCGTGTTCCAGGAGCATGAAGTCGTCATCCCCGTCACGGTCATCGAGGAGATCGATACCTTCAAGCGTGACGCCGGCGACCGCGGCCGCAACGCCCGCGAGGTCATCCGCCACCTCGATCGCCTCCGCCAGATGGGCAAACTCGTCGAGGGCGTCAAGTGGGGCGATGCCTGCGACATCGACGGCCTGATCCCCAAGGCCCGCCTGGAGGACCCGACCAAGACCGGCAGCGTCCGCATCGAAATCGGCGAGTTTCCGCGCCCGCACTCCATCCGCGAGGACAAGCCAGACAATCGCATCATCGCCGTCGCGCACGGCCTGGCCCAGAAGCACACCGGCGAAGAAGTCGTCTTCGTCAGCAAGGACCTCAACGCCCGCATCAAGGCCGACGTGCTGGGCCTGACCAGCGAGGACTTCGAGAACACGAAGGTCAACGCCGACGCGCTCTACAGCGGCTACGTCACGCTCGAAGTCGATGGCGACCTGATCGACGAGCTCTACAAGGACCGCATGTTGAGCCTCAGCAAACTCGCCCCCGTCCTCGAAGGGCGGCTGGATAGCGAGAATGCACGGCGAGGCTTGTTTGCCAATCAATACGTCATCCTGCGCGACATCGACGACGAGAACCACACCGGCCTGGCCCGCAGGCTGGGCGATACGGATCACGTCATCCCCGTCACCGCCCCGCGCAAGCCGACCTTCGGCATCTTGCCGCGAAACCTGCAGCAGACCATGGCCCTGGACCTGCTGCTGGATGACGAGATCCGCATGGTCACGCTCATGGGCGGCGCCGGCACGGGCAAAACGCTCATGGCCGTCGCCGCGGGCATGGCCAAGGTTTTCAACGAAGAGCGCTATGACAAGATGCTCGTCGCCCGCCCGATCATGCCCATGGGGCGCGACATCGGCTATCTGCCCGGAAGCAAGGATGACAAGCTCAGCGCCTGGATGCAGCCGATCTTCGACAACGTCGGCTATCTGCTCAGCACGCGCGGCGCGCCCATGCAGCAGGCCGACAGCAAGAGCACCGAGCAGCGCATCACCAGCCTGATGGACTCGGGCAAACTCGTCCTCGAACCGCTGACCTACATCCGCGGCCGCAGCATCCCGCATCAGTTCATGATCGTCGACGAGGCCCAGAACCTCACGCCCCACGAGGTCAAGACGATCATCAGCCGCATCGGCGAAGGGACCAAAGTCATCCTGACAGGCGACGTGCAGCAGATCGACAACCCCTAGGCCTACGCCATCGAGCGCATGAAGGGCATCGGCATCGTCGGCCACGTCACGCTGGCCAAGAGCGAGCGGAGCGAACTGGCGAGCCTCGCCGCCGCCCTGCTCTGAGGCGATCAGCCACGTCTGCCCAGCCCGATCTCCGTCAGCCCCCGGCTCGGCTATGCTCTCCCGCGTTGTGCGGGCCGATCTGCGGCTCGCGCCTCGCCGGCGATCACCACCCGATCCTCATCGCCGCCGTGAAAGGATTCGCCCGCGCGTGCTGGCTGTGCAAGACGTTCACAAGTCGTATCGCTCATCATCCGGCGAAGTCTCGGCTCTGCGCGGCGTATCGCTCCGCATCGATCAGCCTGGCTTCTACGCCATCATGGGCGCCAGCGGCTCGGGCAAGACCACCCTCCTGCACCTCCTGGGCGCGATGGACGTGCCCGATCGCGGCACGATCACCATCGGCGGCCAGCGCATCGACACGCTGTCCGAACGTGAACTGACCGCCTTCCGGCGCACACGCGTCGGCATCGTCTTTCAGCAGTTCAACCTGCTCAGCACGCTCACGGCCGTTGAGAACGTCGAACTCCCCGCCATGCTCGCCGGCGATGAGCCCAAGGCCCTCCGCGCCCGCGCGATGGACCTGCTGAGCACCCTGGGCGTCGCCCATCGCGCCGGCCACCGGCCCGAGACCATGAGCGGCGGCGAACAGCAACGCGTCGCCATCGCCCGCGCCCTGCTCTACAAGCCCGCCCTCGTCCTGGCCGACGAGCCCACCGGCGCGCTGGACAGCCGCAACGCCGAAGCACTCTGGACCCTGCTTGACCGCGTCGCCCGAGAGCAGGAGACCACCGTCGTGATGGTCACGCACGAGCCGCTGGCCGCGGCACATTGTCGCCAGGTCATGGTGCTGCGCGATGGCGTCGTCACCGGCCAGTTCGATC
>JALOQT010000029.1 GCA_025453375.1 Phycisphaerales bacterium
TTGCGCAGCCACCACGTCAGGCCATAGGCCGCGTTGGCCTTGCTGGGCACGAAGCACTCAGCGAGCAGCTCGGGCTCGAGCAGTTGCTTGCGCGAGCCCTTCTCCGGCCCGGAGGTGATGGTGGCCTTGCCATTGCGCAGGACAAACTCGCCGAACTTGACCCACTGGCGTGCGGAGACCATCGCGCCGCCGGGCAGGTTGGGGTTGCCAGTGCGATCGCGCCCGATGCGGCCGATCTCCATACCCAGCGGCTTGAAGATGCGCAGTTCGTAGTAGTCCCACGCTTTCTTGACCGGCAGCGAGCTGGCCGCCAGTTTGCGTTCAAGCAGTGCGCCGAAGGCGTAAAAGTGCGTGGGGCCGTAGCGGAAGCGTGTGCCGGGCTCGAGTTCACCCGGGGCCTTGAGTGCGTCGGCGAAGGCGTTTTCGGCTCTCGGGATGCGCTCGCCGCGCTGCACGCGCGGGCCGACGCGATCGCCCGGCTCCAGCCCGCTGGAGAGGTCCAGCAACTGGCGCACGGTGATCTTCGACTTCTTCGGGTCGCTCTTCCATTCCGTGATCGTGTCGCTGACGCGTTCGTCAAGCGTCAGCAGTCCGTCCTGCACGGCAAACATCGCCGCGACACCGGTGAAGCTCTTGGTCCCGCTGGCCAGCGGGTGCGCACGGTCGCCGGTCCAGCCATCTTCATAGCGCTCGAAGATGATCGAGCCGGCACGCTGGATGAGCACGGCGTGGCCCACGTGCTGTTTGGAGTAGTCCGCCGCGCGGGCGAAGCGTGCACGCTCCTCGGTGCTGGGGCCGTCGGCGGCGACGACGCCTCCGGACGCGCCGGGGCTGCCGCTGGGCCCGTCGGCGGGCTTTGACCACGACATCAGCATCATGCTCAGGATCAACAGCAGCGTGTTCATGGCATCTCCTGCCCGGGGGTTTGGCGTCATGCCGGCTCGTGGCCGGCGCGAAGAGGCTAACGCCCACCGGCGCGCAAGATTGCCCACCAAACAAGACCCGCCCGCAGGCGATGGGCCGCGGCTAGATCGTTGCAGAATCTGCGAAACTTCTCGGCGTGCGCCTTCAGTGAGGTCTGTGCTCGGCCGATAAGCCCGATGGACAACGCAGCGGATCGAGGCCATGAAACCCTCACCACTGGCCGTTTTCGCAAGGACGACGCCCATGCTGACGCACACTTCTTCGGATCTTGCTCCTCGTCTGGCTTCCCGCCTGGCTCCCCGCCTCGCCGCACTCATGCTGGCCACGTTGGCCGGGAGCGCGCTGGCCGCCCAGCCGATCGTGCGCGAAACCACGCAGGAGCAGCTCGACGCTGAAATGGCCGAGATGCAAGCCATCGCCCAGCGCCGCGCCGCCCAGCCTGCTGCGACGGCCACGCCTTCCCAGCCTCTGCAGTTCACGACGCCCTCGCAGCTTGCCAGCCCGCAAGCCGCGACGGCCACGCCTGCGGATCAACCTGCAAGCGGCTCGATGCTTGGTGACACCGTCAGCCGCATCGCTTCGCAGATGCTGCGTAAGCGTCAGGCGTCGCTCGCCAGCGGGCCTGGCACGACATCGCCGGAGGTTGATGCCGTCGTCAGCACGAATGTCCGTACCGATGAAGGCACGATCGCGTTGCCCACGCCGACGGTCGAGCGTCAGACGCCGATGACCCGCGCCTCAGTCGAGGGGATCGCCATCACGCAGCAGGAGCAGACCGCATCGGCCGACACCGCTCGGCAGCAGCGCTTCCGCCTGCGTCAGACGACGCCCGCGCGCCCGACGATGCCCGGCGAGCCGCTCTTCCGCCCGGAGAGCACGCCGACTGATCAGGCCGCGGCCAACGAGCCGTGGCGCGCTCTGGCCGAGCCGGGCCGCAATCACCGCTTGCTGGAGATCTTCGTCGGCACCTGGACGGTCGAAGGTCGGTTCCCCGGCGCTGAGGGCCAGCCGCCGGAGATCGCCACCGGCACGATGACCACGACGTGGGAACTGGGCAGTCGCTGGCTCACGCAGCGCTACGAAGGCTCAATGCCCTCGATCGGCAACTTCGAAGGCCTCGGCCTGATGGGCTTTGACAACGCCCAGCAGCGGTTCGTCGCCTCATGGATGGACACCCTGAGCACCGGTGCGGTCAACTCCACCGGCACGTTTGATCAGCGCACGCGGGCCTTCACGCTCACCGGGCGGCTGAATCTGCCCAACGCCAGCGCACCGATCAGCCAGCGTCAGACCATCACCGTCGAGTCGCGCAATCGCTACATCATCGAACTGGCGATCGTCCAGCCCGATGGCACCAGCATCCCGACGGGCACCGTCACCTACACCCGCGCCGGCGATCACAACGCCGCGGCGCAGGGTGCCGAGGGCATGGATGGCCATGGCGTTCGCCGCTTCACCAACACCGGCGAGACGCCCGAAACGCCGTAATTCAATCGGTCACGGCCCGATCGCGCCCTGGCCCGATTCGCCGGTGCGGATGCGGATGCAGTCGTCCATCGGCAGCACGAAAATCTTGCCATCGCCCACGCGGCCGGTCTCGCCGCTGCGCGCCGCGCGGACGATCGCATCGACTGTCGCCTCGACGAAGGGTTCGCTGACGGCGATTTCGACCTTGATTTTGGGCAGCAGCGTCTCGTGCAGTTCCTGCCCGCGATAGACCTCCGTCACGCCGCGTTGCTTGCCGAAGCCCGTGCACTCGCTGACGGTCATGAGATACACATCGCACTGGGCCAGCGCAGCGCGGACTTCATCTAGGCGTTCCGGTCGGATGATCGCGACGATCAGCTTCATCGTTGGTGCTCCATGTGTGTGTCGGCGTCGCGCCGCGGGATGTCTCGTGCGGGTTACTCAATCACGCGGGCCTGCACCGGCCCCATATCGCTGAACAGCCGCACCAGCGCGGTGCGAAGGCGCTCGCGCTCGGCTGCGCCGCCGCTGTCGCCATCGATGCTGCGGAAGCGGAAGGTCGTTCCGCGGACGGTGCTGACCTGGCCGTAGATCGTGCGAAACTCGGCACCGGCGCTGGTGCCCGGGCGCTCCTGGCAGAGCCCGCGCCAGCGCTCCAGCACCGCCGCTTCGGCCAGGCCCTGCATCTGGATCGTGATCCAGCGCATCTTGCCCGGCGGCGTGCTGGCAGCACGGACTTCGCCCAGCGTGACGGCGGCGGCAGCCAGCGCCTCGCCCCCGCCCAACGCGTAGCCGCGCTCGCGATGCTGGCTCAGGTCCATGCCGATCGTCTCTTCATCACCACCAGCGCGTAGCGGCGTGATGCGATCGACGATCGCCAGGATCACCCACGTGCCGATGCCGCAGAACGCGATGGTGGCGACCACCGCCAGCCCTTGCGTGACGATCAGGCCCGCGTGCCCGTCGACGAGCCCGCCGGGCATCGAGCCCATGAGCGTCGTCGGCTTGGCCGCATCGCCGCCGGCGGTCAGCGCGGCGATCGCGCTGTTGACCTTCCCGCTGGCAAAGACGCCCGTCAGCAGCGCACCGAGGATGCCGCCAACGAAGTGCACGCCGACGACGTCCAGTGCGTCGTCATACTTCAGGCGCGCCTTGAAACTCACGGCCCAGAAGCAGACGACTCCGCCCAGCAGGCCCATCACCAGCGCCGCCCATGTGGGCACAAAGCCCGCGCCGGGCGTGATGACCACCAGCCCCGCCACGGCGCCGGAGGCCGCACCGAGGATCGTCGCATGCCCGTGCTTGAGCCGCTCAGCGAGCATCCACGCCAGCGCCGCGGCCGCCGCGGCGGTGTTGGTGTTGATCAGCGCGGTGCTGGCCAACTCGTTCGCACCCAGCGCGCTACCAGCGTTGAACCCGAACCAGCCGACCCACAGCAGCCCCGCGCCCATCACGGTGAATGGCAGATTGTGCGGCGGCATCGGCTCGACGCCATAGCCCGCACGCTGCTTGAGATACAGCGCCGCGACCAGGGCCGAGACGCCCGAACTGATGTGCACGACCGTGCCGCCGGCAAAGTCCAGCGCGCCGAGCTTTGTCCCGATCCACCCGCCACCCCACACCCAGTGCGCCAGCGGGGCATAGAGCAGCAGCAGCCACAATGCTGTGATGAGCGCAAAGCCCGCAAACCGCAGGCGCTCGGCATAGGCACCGGCGATCAGCGCGGGTGTGATGATCGCGAAGGTCATCTGATACGCGGCAAACAAGCCGTGCGGCACGGTCGGCGCCAGGGCATGATTGGTGCCTTCAGTCCCGCGCAGAAACGCGAAGCTGCCCAGTTCGCCGATCCACCCGCCGACGCTCGGCCCGAAAGCCAGCCCATAGCCGACGATGACCCACAGCACGCTGACCAGCGCCGCACAGAACAGGCAGTGCATCAGCACGCTGAGTACGTTCTTGGCGCGCACCAGCCCGCCATAGAACAGCGCCAGGCCCGGGATGGTCATCAGCAGCACCAGCGCGGTGCTGACGAGCACCCAGGCGGTGTCGCCGGTATCGATCTTCGCCGCGGCAGGTGCGCCATCCTGCGCCAGCGCCGCCGGCGCGCTCATCGCGCACGCCAGCATCGCGACGCGACCGATCCGCCTTGCACGCACCCAGTTTGCTGTCACCATGGCCTATCGCTCCCGATGCCGCGGACACCGATTGACCAAAACCCGCGCGGCGGGAGACCATCGGGTCTTGTCGTCCGATTTGCAAATCCAACCCCCGCGCGGAGTAGGGCCCCTGCAAGGCCTGTCAGAGACGCTGCTGGCCTGACAGATGGCGAAACACCTTTACAAAGGCCCTGAATAAGTTAGTTTTGGCGGGTGGGCATTCGGCCAGAATGTCAGCAATCGAGAGAGATCAATGGACGATCGATGCAGATCGAACCACAATCGAATATATTTCGACATCTTTGAATCTGTGAGCGAATTCCGCGAAGTGACTATGGTAAAGATCCTAGGGTGTGGTAAACTGGAACGAGTTGGACGTTTCCCCTTTCACGCCGCGACGGTGATGGGCCGCCGCGAACGTCCTCGAACTCCGCCGCCATCGGCGCGTGCGGGGGTGCAAGTGGGGGGGCGTGGGGCGGTGCCGGTTGCTTCAGCGCAAGGAGGCGTGTCCATGCTCCAGCCAGAGTTTCCGTCAAGCCAGCCGAGTTCATCACACGCTCATGATGCGGATCGCAACGCACACGCGGCGATCGATGCCGGGCGGCTGAAGGTGGACCACACCGATGCGGAGGTCGTGCGCCCGCTGACGACGGCGGAGTATTGCGAGCGGGTGTATCAGACGGCCGATGGCGACCCAGCGCGGATTCCGTGGCATCATGGGCGGGCTGATGAGTTGCTCATCGGATGGCTGAATCGCGAGGCGCCGCGGCTCGTGCGGCCGGGCAGCCGTGCGGTGGTGGTGGGCTGCGGGCTGGGTGATGATGTCGCGGAACTGACGGCCCGCGGGTTTGATGTCATCGGGTTTGATGTATCAGCCACAGCGATTCACTGGGCGGCGCTGCGTCATCCGCGATGTGCCCAGCGATTCATGCAGGCGGATCTGCTCGACCCGCCCTCGCGCCTGCTGGGCCGGTTTGACCTGGTGGTGGAGATCAGCACGCTGCAGAGCCTGCCTCCGGACCTGCGCCGGATCGGCGCGGCGAACCTCGCGCGGCTGGCCTCGGCCCGAGGCGTGATCGTGTCGGTGGATTGCGGTCGCCTGGTGGAAGAGCCGAGTGACGGAGCCGAGGGCCCGCCTTGGCCGCTGTCGCCGGCGGAGTTGGAAAGCCTCCTGTGCAGTGCCGGCCTCGGGTGCGTCACGCAGCCCAAGGCGATCCCCGTCGAGGGTGAGCCCGACCACGTCCGCGTGATGGGCGTCTTCGTGCGCGGCTGAGGCTGGAGGGAGAAGCGAGTGACGAGTGACGAGGAGATGCACTCTCCCGTTGTCAGTCTTCATGGAGCGCTGTAGCGATGTAGTCCTGTCGCTACTTCGCCATCGCATCATCCAGCGTCGGCACGATGGCAAAGACGCTCTGCAGTTTGGCGATTTCGAAAATCGCCCGCACGCGGGCGCTGAGGCCGCAGACGATCAGCGCGAAGCCCACGCGGCGTGAGGCCTGCATGCTTTCGATCAGCGTCGCGAGGCCTGATGAATCCATGTAGGGCACGGCGCTCATGTCCACGATCAGGCGGCCGTCCTTGTTCAGCCCGCCATAGGCCTGGCGCAGGTAGATTTTCAGCGTCGGTGCGCCATTGAGGTCAATATCGCCGACGGGCGTGACGATCGTGATCGGGCCCTTGGGGCCCTGCAGCGTGCGTGTAGAGATCTGGAGGCCTGCGTCACTCATGGCGTCATTCCCCGCGTGCCGCCTTCGGAAGATGATCCACCGGGCAGCTCCCCGGCTGGGTTTTTGGTCGGACCCAGCCCGGGCTTGTACTTGACCATCGTCAGCCGCATGCCGACGCGCTCGCGCCGCTCGTAGCGCACGTCGTCCATCACTTCGCGGATGATGTGCACGCCCAGGCCGCCGGGGCGAATCTGCTCCAGCGGGCGGCTCTTGATTGTCGCCGGGTCGACCTGGCGGGCTTCATCTTCGATGACGATGCGCATGCCGATCGTCGGCGAGGCGTCGACGTTCGTTGATTCGGCGGCGCGTCGTTGCAGGCCGCCGATGGCGAAGATGTTGATCCAGATCGGTCGATCATCGCGCCGGTCATAGCCGTGGTGCTCGACATTGCAGAGCGCTTCGTCGATCGCCAGCGAAATCTGATGGGCGGCTTCTTCGCTGAAGCCCATCCGCCGGGCCATGCTGCCGACCATCTCGCGGGCGCCGCTGTTCAGCAGCGGGTTGCTGACGATCTCGAGCCGCGCGTGCGGCTGATCAGCAGGGTGCGAAGGCATGTGGCCGGCGTTGCTCATCGACCTGTGCCTCCGGTGGATTGCTGCTGTCGATGGGCGTCGAGGAACCGCCGCATGATGGCCTCACGCTCAGCCTCGGTGCCGGAGGGCGAGTAGCCGTAATCCTGCCCCGTCAGCCGGCGCAACGCAGCGATGGCGGCGACGCGCACCGCGGGGTCATCATCGTTGAGTCGGCGGGCGATATCGGGCACCTTGCTCACATCATTGTCACGCGCCGCGCTGCGGATGGCCGTCAGACGCGTGCCGCTGTCGCCCGCGGTGAAGCCGGCGCCGAGCGTCGTCGGGTCGCCAGCGCACCCGCCGAGGGGAGCAATGCACGTTGCTGCGGCGATTGTGGCTCCGAACAGAATGGCAACGGACCGCCTCATGACCGTGAAGATTAGGGGTCTTTGGCGGAGAAGTTCGACCCCAATCTTGGAACCGAGGGCCGAACGGGCCACAATGGACTTGTCTGAGAACCCGCTAGCCTGTATTGTGCTCGCCGCGTTGCCGCGGTTGGCGTCCAGCAGGCGTCGGCCTTGGAAAATTGGCAGGAGATTGTGAGATTCGTGTATCTGTGCTTGTGCAGGGGACTCTTGATCAAGGCCTGACGGAGCGGGCCGATTGCTCAGGAGTGAACTTGCCGGTCGTGCTGACGCAGCGTCGGTGTGGCCACCAGCAACGCAGATGAGCGGGAACGGCAAGGGCGGATGTCGGGCGGATCTGGGGCGGCTTGGCGGCGGGGGAGTTGGATGTGCGATGCAGTAGTTGGGTTGACAGGCGGATGGCGGAACTCGTGGTCAATCAAGCAGGCATGGTCGGCGTGAAGGAGGGAACCTTCGCAATGACCAAGATCACGGGAGATCACGCTTCATGTTCATTGACCAACATTCGGCCGACTTGGCCGCCCAGCAGCAAGCCGATCAGCACTCTTCGGACGGCGTGAAGTCTCGTCGCCAGGCCATTGCGACGTGGGCTCGAGCCGCAGGGCGGGCGTTCGCACCGGCCGCGGCGATCGGCGCCGCGGGCGCGGCCGTGATGTCCATGCCTGGCCAGCGTGCGTCGGCCTCGCCGATGGACGTCCCGGCAGATGTCGACCCCGGCTCACTGGTCGCCAAACTGGCCAGCCGCGTGAGCTTCGGCGTCACGCCGGAACTGCTGGCCGAGGCGAACACGCTGGGGTATGACGCGTTCCTTGAGCGGCAATTGAACCCAGAGTCGATTCCGGAGAGCGCTTCGACCACGGCGTATCTCGGGGCAATCCCGGCTCTGACGGTGCAGCCGGCTCAACTGTGGGATGAGACGCTCTTTCCGTCCGATGAACTACTTGCCAACCAGCTGACCGAAGCGACCATCTATCGAGCGTCATTCAGTTCGCGCCAGCTCCTTGAGCGGATGGTGGAGTTCTGGCACGATCACTTCAACTTCGACCTCGCAC
>JALOQT010000369.1 GCA_025453375.1 Phycisphaerales bacterium
GACGAGATGGCCCGGCGGGCCAAGCGGCTGGCGCTGCCCTCGCCGGCCCCGCCAGACGCGCCGGCCTCGAGCACCGAACCCCCCGCCCCCGCCGCACTCCCAGCCCCCCACGCCCCCCCCGCCCCTCACGCCCCCCACGCCCCGCTCCCACAAACGGTGCTGTTCACCAACTACTTCGGTGCGCAGCGGTTCGGGTCCAATCGGCATCATCGCGGGTGGGCGGCGCTCCCGCTGGTGCGTGGGCAGTTTGTCGAGGCGATTCGTCTGCTCGTCGGCACGCCGGCGCGGAAGGACTCGGGCAAGACGCGGGACTTCACGCGCCTCTGTGCCCAATACTGGGATGCGGCGGCGCAGTCCGGCCAGTGGCGCACGCTTGCCGAAGCCCTGCCGCGCTGCCCGGAACGCCGCGCGATCGAAGCGCTGGCCGAAGGTGCAGTGCCGCACGAGGCCTTCGCCGCGCTGCCGGCGTTCCTGCAGCAGATGTGCGTCGAGGCGTTTCAGTCCAGCATCTGGAACGACACCGCCCGGCGGCTGACGGCCAGCCTCGCCCAATCGGCCGCGCCAGCATCGCCCGGGCCGGCCTCGCCCTCGCCGACCTCCCTTCTCACCACCGAGGACGACTTCGGCCCGATGCACTTCCTGCCCGCCAGCGCCGTGCCCGCGGCGTATCTCGATCTGAACCTGCCCCTGCTCGCGCCCGGCTCGATGCTCGACCCGCAGTGGGGGGCCTGCGCCGAAGCCGCGCTGGCGGCCCACGGCGTGACGCTGCGCGACCTGCGCGTCCCCACCCTCCGACGCCCATTCTTCGGCGAGGCACCACGCCCCTTCATCGCCCGCGCCGAAGACTTCATCCTCTCCCGCGCACAGCCCGACCCGGACGCCACCCCACGCGGCCCAAGGCGCTACCTCCGCACCGCCACCTTCACCCTCGGCCGCGGCTCATACGCCACGGTCGTGATGCGGGCGTTGGGGCAGTAGCAAAGGTTGAAGGTTGAAGGTCGAATGAGAAACCCTCCGAATGTTCGGCGGGCGTCCAGCCCTTCGGGATGTTTCTCATTCCTCCTTCAACCTTCCGCCTTTCCCCTTCCGCCTTCACCCTTCACCCTCGGCCGCGGCTCATACGCCACGGTCGTGATGCGGGCGTTGGGGCAGTAAAGAAGGTTGAAGGTCGAATGAGAGACCCGCCGAATGTTCGGCGGGCGTCCAGCCCTTCGGGATGTTTCTCATTCCTCCTTCAACCCGAGCATCGCCACGTCACCCTCGATCCGGACAAGAAGCACGACCCGCACGCTACGCGGTTCGGGAAGTTTCTCGAGGCGTGTATCAAGCTCGGCGGGTCGGACCTGATCCTCAAGTCCGGCACGGCCCCGAAGCTCCGCATCCGCGGCGCGCTCAAGAGCCTCGACACCACACCGATCACCGCAGATGAGTTCCTCGACATCGCCAAGCACATCTTGAGCGAGGAACTGATGAACGACCTGCACACCTTCGGCAGCGCCGACTTTGCGTATGACTATGACGCCGGCACGCGCTTCCGCGTCAACCTCTTCCAGGCCCGCGGCAAGCTCTCGATGGCCGCCCGTCTGATCACCAGCAAAATCCGCCGCTTCGAAGAGCTCTACCTGCCCCCGTCCATGGCCGAGATCGCCATGCAGCCGCAGGGCATGGTGCTGCTCTCAGGCGTGACGGGCTCGGGCAAGACGACGACGATCGCCGCGATGCTCGACTACGTCAACGAGCGCAAGCCCGTGCACATCGTGACGATCGAGGACCCGATCGAATACCTCCTGACTGACAAGAAGGCGACGATCAACCAGCGCGAGATCGGCATCGACGTGTCGGACTTCAAGATCGCCCTGCGCGCCCTGGTGCGTGAGAATCCTGACGTCGTGCTCGTTGGCGAAATGCGCGACAAGGAAACCTTCGAGGCCGCCTTGCACGCCGCCGAGACGGGCCACCTGGTCTACGGAACGATCCACGCCAGCAGCACGACGCAGACCTTCAGCCGTATCTACGGCCTCTTTGAAGCCGAAGAAGTCGAACAGATACGCAAGATGCTCGGCTACCAGATGCGGGCGTTCGTCTATCAAAAGCTCCTGCCGACGCTGCACGAGAACATCGCCCGCATCCCGGCCGTCGAGATCCTGATCAACAACCCGATCGTCCAGAAGTTCATCCTCGAAGGCCGCGAAGGGGAACTGCGCGAATACCTCAAGGGCAGCGAAGCCCGCCAGCAGGGGATGAAGGACTTCAACCACGCCCTGATGGAACTGGTCGAAACCGAGTTCGTCCACGTCCGCACCGCCCTGGAAGTCTCCCCCAACCCCGACGACCTGCAGATGCGCCTCAAGAAGATGGGCGGCGTGAGCGGCGGCCGCTAAGAGCGGCCGAGGGCCGAGGCCGGTCAGTACCCCGGACTCCCCTCCGGGCCGGTCGCACTGCCGGCAGTGGTTGCAGCGCCCGAAGCACGCTTGTCATACTCCCGGAGCCTTTCCCAACGGCCACCGGACGCACATGCATTCTGCGCTCGGCCATGCGCGCCGCGATTGATACACTTTGCCCATGCCGCAGTCTCGCCGCTCGCGTTGGCTCGCCATCGACGTGATACTCGGCGTGGTGGTCGTCGCCGTCGGCTCGTTTGCTGGCTACCAAGCTTGGTACCGTCTCGCGCGCAACTGGTCGAGCGAGTCCATGGCTGAAACCCGGCGCCGCGGCGACCTCATCGTCCAGCAGATCGTCGACTATCACGCTCGCCACGGCACACTCCCGCCCACGCTCGCCGCGGTCGGCTCCAACCTCCCCGAGCCGACGGCGGGCCTCCGCCAGTGGATCTACACACCGAACGCGCCCGTCAGGCTTGACACCCGCAGCCGCCCCTCGGCCACACCAAGTCCCGCCACGACATCAAGCCCCACACGCCTCAACTTCGAACTCCGCATCAACGCCTCCCCCTCAGGCTACCCAACAATCTGGTACACCCACGCCGACAGCCAGTGGCACATTGATACCTGATCCGCGCCACACCTCCGCCGCCCCTCGCACGGCGGGCAAAGGTACCGAGCGATGCGTCCATCGCGCGATTGCCGACGACGACAACGTCCCCCCCACCCCGCACCCCACACGAGCCGCTTGACCACAGGGCCACAGGGGCTCAGGGAAGATGCGTCTGTGCTCAAGAGGGCGAGAGAGGCGATCACCACAGAGACACCGAGGCTCAGAGAAGAAGTACA
>JALOQT010000030.1 GCA_025453375.1 Phycisphaerales bacterium
ATGCAGCGCTGGCGACGATCACAATCAGCGGACCCGTGGGCCACCCGCGAGCGGAACCGAGGCTCGAACCCGGAGAAGGCAGGATGGCACTGAGGGCCGTGCCCAGCAACCCGGCGACCGCACCGATGACTCCAGCGATGAGCAGCACGTGGCCGTAGCGATCGCTCCAGAATCGCGCCGCCACCGCCGGGATGACCAGCAACGCGACGACCATGACCACACCCACGGCCGGCAGTCCGATGACGGTGCAGATGCACACGAGCGCCATGAGCGCCAAATCCAGCCTTTTGACGGGCCACCCCTGCCCGCTGGCAAAGCTGGCATCGAAACACAGCGCCTTGAACTCCTTGTGCAGCGCCAGTGCGAGCACCAGCACGATCGCGGCGCCCAACGTGATCAGCGTCACGTCGGCCTGCACCATGCCCGCGGCTTTTCCGAAGATGAAACTCTGCAGGCCGGCGCGGCTGCCGACATCCGGGCGACTCTGGATGATGCCCAGCAGCACCACGCCAAGGCCGAAAAAGCCACCGATGGCCAGGGCCGTCGCAGCATCCTCCTTGATGCGCGTGGTGGACTTGATCAGCGAGATGAACCAGACGGACACCGCCCCCATGACCAGCGCGCCGAGCAGCAACGCCGCCAGGTTGCGTTCACCGACGATCAGGAACGCGAAACACACACCGGGCAGCGCAGCGTGCGCGACGGCATCACCCGCCAGCGCGCGACGGCGGAGCACAGCAATGGCACCGATGACGCCGCACGCCAGCCCGAGCACGCCGGCCCCGAGCAACACCAGGCGCGTGTTGGCGTCCTGCAAGGTCAGCAATCGCAGCAGGTCAGTCACGGACCGAGGCCCTCCCGGCGCATGGCGTCGATCGCTTCGTCGAGGATTGTCAGGCGGCCGCCGTAAGTCCTCTGGATGTTCTCGCGTGTGAATGTGCTGATGACCGGGCCACTGGCGATGCGGCGCATGTTCAGCAGGACGACCTCGTCGAAGTACTCACTGACGGTCTGCAGATCGTGATGCACCGCGATGACCGTCGCCCCGCTGGCACGAATGGCTCGCAGGACTTCGACGATCGCTCGCTCCGTCGCGGCGTCAACGCCTGCAAACGGTTCGTCCATGAAGTACAACGTCGCCTCCTGTGCCAGCGCCCGCGCGAGGAAGACGCGCTGCTGCTGGCCGCCGGAAAGCTGGCTGATCTGGCGTGAGGCATAGTCCGCCATGCCGACGCGGTCGAGCGCTTCGAGGGCTTGCTGTCGATCGGCGCGGCCGGGGCGTCGAAACCAGCCGAGCCGGCCATAGCGCCCCATCAGCACCACGCCCAGCGCATCGATCGGGAAGTCCCAATCGACCTGTTCACGCTGAGGCACATAGCCGACTCGTGTGCGATGCTCATGCAGATCGCCGCCGAGCAGTTTGACATAGCCGCTGGCCAGCGGCACAAGCCCGAGGGCGGCCTTGATGAGTGTGCTTTTGCCCGCGCCATTGGGCCCGACGATGGCGATGAGCTTGGACGCCGGCAGGCACACATCAATGTCCCACAGCACAGGCTTGCGGCCGTAAGCGACGGTGACATCGTGAAACTCCACCGCGATGGCATGCTCGGGGATCGTCGTACTCATCGGCCGCTGGCTCCTGGGCTCGCTGCAGCATCACTGGCGCGTGCCTGCATGAACTCGGCGATCGCCGCCGGGCGCTGCGCTGGCACCTGGCCGCCAAGGGCTCGTGTGACGGCTTCGATGTTGTGCAACATCATGCCGACGTACGTCGCCTCGGGCGTGCCGCGCTCGCCCAGGGCATCGCTGAAGAGCTCGCCACCGATGCGAACCTCGTGCCCGCGTGCTCGGCAACCCTCGACGAGTGCCTCGATCGTCTTGCGGGGAACACTGCTCTCGACGAATACTGCGGGAATCCTGCGCGATACGAGCAGGTCCACCAGCGCGTTGATATCCCGCAGGCTGGCCTCACTGTCCGTGCTGATCCCTTGAATCGCCAGCACTTCCAGGCCATGCGCACGGCCGAAGTAACTGAACGCATCGTGCGCCGAGACCAGCACGCGTCGATCGCCCGGGATCGTGCCAAGCGTCGCACGGGCAAACGCATGCAACTCCGTCAGGACACGACCATACTGCTCCGCGGCCGCGCCAAACTGCGGTGCCGACTGCGGATCCCGCTCGCTCAGCGCCACGCCGATACGCTGCACCACCTGACTCCACATCGCTACATCGAACCAGACGTGCGGATCAAACTGCTTGCTCCCGCCCGAAGGCGCTGCACCCGCTTCAGCGAGCGAGATCAACTTGCCCGAAGGCACGAGCGTGTCGGTCACCTGCACGACAGCCTTCGTGCCAGCCAGACGTTCGAGCGTGTCATTGATGCGGCCCTCAAGATGCAGGCCGTTGTACAGAATGACATCCGCCTCGCTGAGCGTCCGAACATCCGCCGGCGTGGCCTTGTAGATATGCGGATCAACACCGGGGCCCATCAACGCCGTGACAGCCGCACGCTCGCCCGCGATGATGCGAGCGGCATCGGCAATCATGCCGGTCGTCGCGACGACGCGAAGCTGGCCGGGTCGCGCATCCGTGGCACCGCCACCCTTGGTCGCGCTGCTCCGCGTGCCTGCACGATCACACCCGCCCACCACTATGGCGACCACCGACATGCACAGCACAATGCTGAGGCACATCACCGACCACCCGTCACGACTGATGCTCACCTGGATTCGCCCGCTCATCACCATCTCCATGTTGAAACTCACCGCTGCTCCACAGGCGACGCCCTGGCCTGGGCCATGCCTGCAGCAGCGAAAGACTACCGATGTATCATCGGCACGAGAGTTTGACAAATCAAACTTTCCGTCGCTATCCTTCGAACTCTTCCCAGCACGAGGGATGCCCAGTTGCCCACCGAAACCGTCGAAAACTACATCAAGGCGATCTACATCCTCGCTGGCGAGAGCCCGACGCGGGAGGCGGCCATGTCCCGCGTTGCCCAGGCCGTGGGCGTGACGACTGGCACCGCCACCTCGATGGTCAAGCGACTGGCACACGCGAAACTCGCCAAATACGAGCGGTTCGGCGGCGTGCGGCTGACGGCGGCCGGCTCGCGCGCGGCGCTGGACATCCTCCGTCGCCATCGGCTCGTCGAAACATTCCTCGTCCGCACGCTGAAGCTTGACTGGTCGGTCGTGCACGACGAAGCCGAGCGGCTTGAGCACGCCATCAGCCCGCTGGTGCTTGATGCACTCGATCGCCACCTCGGCCACCCCACCACCGACCCGCATGGTGACCCGATCCCGCGGGCCGATGGCCTCATCGCCGAGCCCGATCTGCGACCGCTGCACGCCTGCCCCGTCGGCACGCACGCGCGGCTTGCCCGCACGCTCGACCAGCGCCAGGAAGCACTGCGATTCCTCCGCGAAGCGGGCCTGGAGATCGATTCACATCTGACGATCCGCGCCGTCGAGCCGGGTGCCGAGACGATGACACTGGGCAACAGCGCTGGCCGCGTGGTCGTCATCAGTCTGCATGCCGCGCGGTCGATCCTGGTGCACGTCGGTGCAAGTGACGGACACTCGAGCAGGTCGGCATCGACGACGGGCTTGCCATCGCCAGACCCGCGCACCGGTCGCACCCCTCGGCGGCGTGGCCGCCTTGGTGCGAATCCGCAGCGCTCGCCCGTCAATGCCGATAAAAACCGCTCGAAGCGTCGCCCACGCGATGCGTAGCCAGCGTGTTGGCCGCCCCCTGCACGCCCTGCGGCTGGCCAGCCAGCAGCACGACCGGCTCACCCGGCCCGGCCCTCCCGCGCCGAATCAGTTCATCATCAATCGCGCGATTCCACACCGCCAGTGCGGACGAGGCGCCACTGCTGACCGGCACCTCCATGCGCAGGGCCGTCACGCCGCGCAGCAGCGCCATGCGCCGCGTCTCCCGCACGCTTGATGAGCAGGCGATGATCGGCCGCGGCAGGCCCGTCTGGCTGAGATATCTCGCCGCCCCGCCGCGCTGGCTCCAGCACACGAGCATCGATGCGTTGAAGTCCTTCGCCACATACCACGCGCCGTGTGCCAGCGCTGCCGTGCGATAGCCAGTCTGAATCACCCGCCCCGGCGGCGTCGGGCTTTGCTCACGCTCACTGCGAACAGACGCCTCTGCATGCTCAATGATCCGGCGCATCGTCTCGACCGTCACCACCGGCCACTGCCCGCTGGCCGTCTCGGCGCTGAGCATCACGGCATCCGCCCCTTGAATCACCGCGGTCGCCACGTCGCCCGCCTCGGCGCGCGTGGGCACGGGGCTGGTGATCATGCTCTCGAGCATCTGCGTCGCGACGATGCACGGCTTGCCCCACGAATCTGCCGTCTTGATGATTTGTCGCTGCGCTACAGGCACGGTCGCGATATCCATCTCGACGCCGAGGTCGCCTCGCGCCACCATCAACCCGTCGCTCGCTTCGCAGATCGCTTCGAGGTTTGTCAGCGCCTGGGGCTTCTCGATCTTGGCAATCACCGGGATCGCCGCCGCCACGCCGCCGCCCTCACCATCGACGCTGCACATGCCCGCCAACGCGGCTTTGAGCGTCCGCACCTCCTCAGCCGTGCGGACGAACGACAGCGCGAGGTAGTCAATCCCGTGCTTGACGGCCCACTCGACACAGGCCCAGTCGCGTTCGCCCATCGCCGGCAGGCTGACCTCGCTCTGCGGCAGGTTGATGCCCTTGCCGCTGGTGATCAACCCGCCGGTGGTGATCCGCACGCGCAGGGTGTGCGGGCCATCGGCCTCAAGACTCTCAACGGCCAGCCCGCGAATGGCACCGTCGTTGATCAGCACCTTCTGGCCGGGGCGAACATCTGTCGCGATGCGTGTGTGCGTGCAGCCGAAGCGGTGCGGCGTGTTGGCCGTCGCGGGCGTCGCCAGTGCAAGCTCCGGATCGATGACGATGTCCTCACCAGCCGCGACGGTGATGCCCTCGGGGCTGACTTTGCCGATGCGGATCTTCGGCCCGGGCAAATCACCCAGCACCGCGATCGGCAGGCCCCGCTCCTCGGCCACGTCGCGAATCGTCTGCAGGCGACGAGCATGGTCGTCCATCGTGCCGTGGCTGAAGTTCAGCCGGAAGCATGCGACACCGGCATCGATGAGTTTGCCGACGATCTCCGGCTTGTCGGACGCCGGTCCGATGGTCGCGAGGATTTTGGCAAGCGTTGGTCGCGGTGAGGCCATGGGCCAAGCGTAGCGATGCGCGTGCACGCGGCCCGCACTTCGCACATGCCTCACGCTTGCGGTGGTGGCGTGACGCCCAGCAACGCCTTGACTTTGTCGGCCGTCTCATGGCTGCTGACCGCGACGGTCAGGCGGCTCTTCTTGATCGCGCCGATCCACCCGAAGATGCCGCCGACGATCGCCAGCGGCAGATACCAGTAGTACGTCGTCTGCCACAGCCACGTCGCGCCCGGGAACATCGCGGCCAGCACGCTCTCAGTCAGCTCCACGCCCGGCCAGACGCTCAGCACCAGCACGATGCCAAAGCCCCAGGGCCACACGGGCTTGAGGCGACGGGCAAACACCAGCCGCGTGCCCGTGCCCGCCGGCTGCGCCATGCCCACCAGCACACCTTCAAAGGGCGTCCCAAATGCATCAGCAACGAACAACTCGCCCGAGCCCGGCTTGCACGCCGCGAACCCTGCAAGTTTGCCGCGACGCGCCGCGGCGTCCAACTTCGCCACGATCGCCTCGGCCGACAGCGCCACTTCACACGAGTCCGGCAAGGCCATGACCTGCGCCATCGCCTCGGCCTTGGTCAGGCTCGGCTCGGCGGCGGGAGGCGTCGTTGGCTCGGGCATCGCTCTGAGCATATCGGCTCGCGTTCGGGATTGGCCCGAACGATCGCTTCTTCACAGTGTCGCGTGCGACGCCTGATAACCACTGCGGACGGCACAAACCCGCGCCGCACCCTGTGAGTTGAGGTGGGCCACCTGTCGATTGCTCGCACCACGCTCAACCGGCGGCACACTTGTCCTCGCGTGGATACGCCGCCCGCAAACCCGAACCCTCAACCGGCGCCGCCCCTGCGCACGCTGCGCCTGACCGGCTCGCCAAGCACCACCACCACGCGTCGTGCTGCGCCAGGCATCTCAAGCGCCGAAACACTGGCACGCCTGAAGATGCGCCGCGGCCCGCGCTCGGCCTCGGCCAAACTCGTTGAGCAGGTCTACGCCGAGTCACTGACCGCCGACGCCGCCAAGCCGGGCGCTGCATCGCTCGAGACGATCTCGCACGCCGACCCTCGCTGGCAAGTGGCGGTGCGGACCAACTACCTCCTCGATGGCGGCCGCGCCGCACTGCTGACGCCCGAACGCCGGCGCGCCGTGCTGGACCTGGCCGAGACGCTCGGCCTGCGGGCCTTTGACGCCAATCTGATCATCGCCATCGTGCAGGACTCGCGCCGCACGACCGGCGAAGGCCTCACGCCCGAGACGCGCCATCGACTGGCGATGATCCGCCCCGGCGAGAATCCTGATCGTCGCTCACCCTGGGCGTTTGCCGCGGGCGTGCTGATCTTCGCAGGGATGCTCACCTGGGCGCTGAGCCGCGCGTTCGTCACGCCATGAGTCCAAAGCCTGCGTCGGGTTCACGCCGCGCTCAGTTGTGCCGCAGCGCCTCGATCGGGTCCTTCCGCGCGGCTTGGATCGCCGGATAGAGCCCGAAGATGATCCCCGTCAGCGCCGCAACGAAAAACGCCACGACGATCGACCCCGGCGCGATAGCCGTCGGCAGATTGACATCCGCCGGGAACCACCCGCCGATCAACGGCAGGTTCCGCGCCGCCGTGGCGATCCACGCGATGAACAGCGTCAGGCTGATGCCCACGCCGACGCCGATGATTCCGCCGATCACGCTCAGCACGCCCGTCTCGACGAGGAACTGATAGATGATGTGCTTGCGCGTCGCGCCCAGCGCCCGCCGGATGCCAATCTCGCGCGTCCGCTCCGTCACGCTGGCGAGCATGATGTTCATGATCCCGATGCCGCCGACCAGCAGCGAGATGCCCGCGATGGCCCCGAGCACCAGTTGCCACAGCGCCGCGGTCTTCCGCGCTTCTTCCAGCAGTTCAAACGGCACGATGATCGCCACATCGGTCAACCCCGGCCGGCGCACCTCGACAGCTCGCCGCACCAGTTCCGCCAGTTGCAGCACCGTCTCGCGTGACTTGGCCGTGAAGTAGATATCGCTGATCTGCACCGCGCTCATCGAGCGGTTGCCGCTGGTCGTCCGCATCACCACATCGCCCAGGGTTTCGTTGGCTGTCGTCAGCGGAATGTGCACGTCCAGGTTCAAATCCCGCCCGAGCTGCGCCGCCCCCTTGCCCCCGGCAAAGCCCACCGGCTCAAGGACCCCGATGATCTTGAACGTCCGCGTATCAATCCGGATCGTGTCGCCGACCGGGTCTTCAAACGGCTGGAAATGCAGCCGTGCAATCTCCGAACCGATCACCGCCACCATCGCACTCTCGCTGAGGTCCTCCTCGGTCAGATACCTTCCGCGGCTCACTCGCAGGTTCGCCACGCGAATGAACGCCGGCTCAGTGCCATACGCCTGGCTCGTCCGCCGCTGCGCCCCGCGCAGCACCTGCCCGCCGACTTCCTTCAGCGCAACAATCTCCGCCGCCTCGTCGGCAAACTCCTCACGCAGCACCTTCAAATCCGCTCGCGTCAGGCCATAGCGGCTCGTAAACGCCGCCCGTCCGCTGCCGCCGCCCTGCGCGCTGTCCGTCGGCTGCTGGCTGCGCACGATGATGTTCTTGGCGCCCAGGCGCTCCAGCTGCGCCACCGCTTCACGCTTGGCCCCCTCGCCGATGCCGCCGTTGGCAATCACCGCCGCGACACCCAGGATGATGCCCAGCGCCGTCAGCACGCTGCGCAGCATGTGCCGTCGCAGATTGCCCAGACCCAGACGCACGATTTCGAGAAGAAAACTCACGCCAAACGGTAGCCCGCCCAGCCGCGCCGTCACCCAGCCCACACCCCGCTGATCACCCCCTCGCGCCCGCCCGTCACGCCCGCCAGCGTGATCGGCACACGATCCTCGCACAGCGCCCCGAGCACCGCAAAGCACGCTGCCTCGCGGTACTCCACCCCAATCCCCGCCACCTCCTGCGTCGTGACGACCTTCGCGCTGCTCCACCCCTCAATCGCCCGGCGCAGCGCACGATTCCGCACGCCACGCGATGCGATCGTCCGCCCGATCCCCTCGCACGCGCTGGCCGCCAGCGTCGCCCCGCTCAGCCCCGCGCCGCCCTTCCAGTGCCGGCCGATCCACGCGCTAATCTCATCACCCGTCCCCAGCGATCGTCCAGCCACCTGCTGCGCTGCCAGCATGCCCAGCAGGTCGTCGGTTGCATCATCATCCGGCTCGGCGCTCTCCGCCGCCGCCCCATCGGCATCAAACGCCACGCCCATCACGCGCCGCGCAATCGCATCGAGCAGATTGTTGCACACGCACACATCCGCCCCGCGCACATCCCCCGGCGCCGCGCCAGCGCCGAGCACCGTGACATTGCAGAACCCCCCAAGGTTCACAATCACCCGTCGCTCGACCCCCTTGGCATCACGAAACAGCACCCAATCCGCCAGCGGCGTAATCGGCGCTCCCTGCCCCCCACTGGCCAGATCCGCCTGGCGCAAGTCCCACACAACCTTCGCCCCGCCCGTGCCCGCATCCGGCCCGCCCGCCCGCAGCAGCCCCGCCAGCAGTGATCCGTTTATCGCC
>JALOQT010000031.1 GCA_025453375.1 Phycisphaerales bacterium
CGCGGACTGACCATTCTGCCTGATCAGACGGCACTGCTCGTGGAGTTTGGCGCCAATCGCGTCACGCATCTCGATCTGCAACCGATGCTCATTGACCCGCCCGGCGTTGATGCGTCAGTCGTACAGCCCGCGACGATCGTGGCCCGCTGGGGCCAGCCGGGCCACGGCGTGGGCGAACTGGCCGAGCCATGGGCCATCGCGGTGCTGGCAGGCAACAAGGTGCGTCAGGGCTTCATCGCTGATGCGATGAACCACCGGCTGGTGCGGATGGATGTGCCTTCGCCGCTGCGCCGGCCACGGCTCACTGATGCACGTTCAACTTCGACGGAGAAAGGCGGTGCTCGATGATCAGCAGTTCCATCGCACTGCACAGCGCCCTGAGCCTGGCGATGCTGGAGTTCAACCGGCCCGTGTGGTGGCTGGTGATGATTCCGCTGGGCGTGGCGATTATCTGGATCGGGCGAAAGAGCCTCAGCGGGCTATCGAGCCGCACGCGCAAGTTTGCCCTCGTGGCCCGGCTGATTGTCGCGGCCCTGTTGATCGGCGCGCTGGCCGAGCCGCAGTGGCGGCGTCAGAGCAAGGACGTCGCCGTGACGCTGCTGGTCGATGCCAGCCGCAGCGCGCCGGATGATCTGCTCAAGCAGACGCGGACGTTTCTGGTCGAAGCGGCCAAGGGTGCCAAGCCCGATGACATGATCGGGTTTGTGACCGTCGCGCGCAACGCCGGGATTCAGGCGATTCCGCGGAAGATCGTCGAGACCAGCGCCGAGCTTGACGCGAAGAACGCCGTGAACCCCGATGCGACGGACCTGGCCGCGGGCGTCCGCGCGGCGATGAGCATCATGCCGCCCAACGCGGCCAATCGCCTGCTGCTGATCAGCGATGGCAACGAGACGATGGGCGACCTGATGGACGCAGCCCGCGCCGCCGAGGCAGCCAAGGTGCCGATCGATGTCGTGCCTGTGCGCTACGCCATCGAGCGTGAGGTGATCGTCGATCGCCTGCTCTCCCCCGCCACGGCGCGGCCGGGCGAGATCGCCAACCTCCGCGTCGTCCTGACGGCCACGCGCCCGACTGATGGGCAACTGACGGTGCTGATCAACGACCAGCCCGTGGACCTTGACCCGCAGGGGCCGGGCTTCTCTTCGCCCGTCACGCTCGTAGCCGGCACCAACGTGCAGACGGTGCCCGTCCGCCTGCCGGATCGCGGGCCGGTGAAGTTCAGCGCGGTCTTTGAGCCGACGCGGGCTGGCGCGGGTGGGGGCGACACACTCACCGAGAACAACCGGGCTGATTCGGTGACGTTCATCAGCGGCGGCGCTCGCGTGCTGGTGATTCGCAACAGCCAGGAGACGGCCGAGGCGCAGGCCGGGCCGCTGATTCGCGCGATCAACGCCAGCGTGGGCAGTGGCGGGCGGACGGTCGATGTCCGCACGGCGCGCGATGCGTGGGCGAGCGTGGCCGAACTGGCCAGTTATGACTGCGTGGTGCTCGTCAACGCCGCGGCCTTTGAGTTCACCGAAGCGCAGCAGCAGGAGCTGCGGTCGTACATCCACGATCTTGGCGGCGGGCTGGTGATGACCGGTGGCGATCAGGCCTTTGGCGCTGGCGGGTGGATCGGCAGCACGCTGGCTGATGCGCTGCCGATCAAGCTTGATCCGCCGCAGAAGCGCCAGATGCCGCGCGGGGCGCTGGGGCTGATCATGCACTCCTGCGAGATGCCCGAGGGCAACTTCTGGGGCCGGCGCACGGCTGAGGCGGCGATCAACTCCCTGCAGGCGCAGGACTATGCCGGCGTGATTGAATACAACTGGCAGGGGCGCGATCCGTGGGTGTTTCCGATGGCGATCGTGGGGGATAAGTCCGCCGCGCTGCGCTCACTGGGTGGCCTGACCTTCGGCGATGCGCCGGAGTTTGAGAGCCTGATGAGCGCGACGATCACCGCGCTGGAGGGCGTGCAGGCCGGGCAGAAGCATGCGATCATCATCAGCGATGGCGACCCGACCCCACCGACGGACCGAACGCTGCAGCGATTCGTCAACGCGAAGGTGTCGGTCTCGACGGTACTGGTCTTCCCGCACAACGCGTTTGCCAACTCGACTGAATCGCGAACGATGCAGCGCGTCGCCCGGGCGACCGGCGGCAACTACTACGAGATCACCAACAACACGGGCAACCTCAACAGCCTGCCTGAGATCTTCATCAAAGAGGCGCAGACGGTCAAGCGGTCGCTGATCTGGGAGGGTGATCCGACGCGGCCGCAGATCGTGACGATGACCGAAGGCCTGCGGGGAATCTCGCAGGTGCCTTCGGTGACGGGGTACGTCGTTGCGGCTGATCGCGAGGGGCTGAGCCAGATTGTGCTGCGCGGGCCGGAGAATGATCCGATCCTGGCACAGTGGCAGCATGGGCTGGGGCGCGTCGTCACGTTTACGAGTGATGCGGCGCCAAAGTGGGGCACGGCGTGGCTGAACTGGGATCAGTTCCGCCAGTTCTGGGATCAGCACCTCAAGTGGGCGATGCGCCCGGCGACGAACCCGAACATCCGCGTCGTGACCGTCGACCAGGGTGATCGCACGCAGGTGATCGTCGAAGCGGTGGACAATGACGGCGCTCGGCTGAACTTCTTGCGGTGGACCAATCGCGTGGTGACGCCCGGCAATGAGGCTCGGGCGTTTGACCTTGTGCAGACCGGACCGGGGCGGTATGAGGCGACGATCGACTCGGCCTCGTCGGGCGTGTACACGCTGAACATGAGCTGGCAGGACCCGGCCAGTGGGGCCAGCGGTGGGGCCAGCGGGACGGCGGGCGGGAGTGGCGCGCCGGCGAATCGCGGCTCTGTGCAGGCGGCGGTGACTCGGCCGTTCGCCGATGAGTTCCGCGCGCTGCGTGACAACGCGGCGCTGCTGGAGCAAGTGGCCCAGCGGACGGGCGGGCGCGTGCTGGACTTTACCAGCACTGACCCATCTCGCGGGCCGGCGGCGATGTGGAGCCGTGAGGGCTTAACGATTCCTGTGAGCCTGCGGCCGATCTGGCTGGCGGCGGCGCTGATCGGGCTTGGGCTGTTCCTGGCGGATGTAGCGCTGCGGCGCGTGCGGATCGACCCGAGGGCGATTGGGCGGAAGATCGGGGCGTTGTTTGGTGCGAGCAAGTCCGCCGCGACGACGCAGATGGAGAGCCTGGCGCAGGCACGGGAGAAGGCTCGCCAGCGGCTGGCGGAGCGGCGTGCTGCAATCCCCGGAGCACCTGGTGGTGGCGCGGGCAGCGGCAATGGCATCGAGCGCACGGCGCTCGCCCCCCCCGGATTGGACCCAGCAACAGCCGCGAGCATGGCGTCACGCAAGTTTGTCGCCAGTGCGGCGGAACTGGCCGAGGGGGCCAAAGCCGTCGAAGCCGCGACACGCGGCGGGGCAACGGGCAGCGGCGCGGCGCCGGTCGTCACGCGCTCACAAGGCACGAAGGATGGCGGCGGCGAAGGCGAGAGCGGCATGAGCCGCCTGATGAAGGCCAAAAAGCGAGCACAAGATGAACTGAAGGAATGACTCTTGATGCTGAAGAAGAGGGTTCACCACAGAGACACAGAGATGGGGAGAAGAGCAGGCTGTGAGTGGTGATTTGGTTTCGTTGAGTTGGTGGGATGCGTTGGCGGGATGCGTTAGTGAGATGAGTTGGTGAGATGAGTTGGTGAGATGCGTTGGAGCTGGACGTGAGAGACGACTCCCCTCTCGGAGAGAGGGGGTACCTGGGCGACGGCAGAGGATGTGGGCAGCAGATTGAAAGGAAGGTTGAGGTATGTCTGAGATCAACACGCCGGCGGAGGTCAAGGCGCGGTGCGAGGAGTTTCGGCGGACGTTTGCCGCGCTGAAGGCGGAGGTGGGGAAGGTGATCGTCGGGCAGGAGGAGACGGTCGAGGGCGTGCTGATCGCGCTGTTTGCCGGGGGCAATGTGCTGCTGGAAGGCGTGCCTGGGCTGGGCAAGACGCTGCTGGTGCGGACGCTGGCGGACGCGCTGAGCCTGCCGTTCAGCCGGATTCAGTTCACGCCGGACCTGATGCCGGCGGACGTGATCGGGACGAACATCGTCAGCGAGGATGCGCAGACCGGGCGGCGGTCGTTCCAGTTCCAGCGCGGGCCGATCTTCGCCCAGCTGGTGCTGGCTGACGAAATCAACCGCGCCACGCCCAAGACGCAAAGCGCGCTGCTGGAGGCGATGCAGGAGCGCAGCGTGACGGTCGCGGGCACGAGCTACAAGCTTGAGCAGCCGTTCCTGGTGCTGGCGACGCAGAACCCCATCGAGCAGGAGGGCACGTATCCGCTGCCTGAAGCGCAATTGGACCGGTTCCTGCTCAAGCTCGTCGTCGGGTATTCGCAACTGAGCGAACTGATGACGATCCTGGATCGCACGACCAGCAGCGCGGCGGTCTCGGTCAATCGGATTCTCGATGGCGCGTCGATTGTGGCGGGGCAGAAACTGGTGCGCGAGGCGGTGGTGGCCCCGCACGTGCAGCAGTATGCGGCGCGGCTGGTGCTGGCGACGCACCCGGGCGGGCAGTTTGCGCCGGAGATCACGGGTAAGTACATCCGGTGCGGGTCATCGCCGCGCGGGGCGCAGGGCCTGGTGCTGGGGGCCAAGGTGCGAGCGCTGATCGACGGACGCTTCCACGTGGCGCTGGCGGACGTGCAGAAGATGGCCCTGCCGGTGCTGCGGCATCGGATTTTGCTGAACTTCGAAGCAGAGGCGGACCGCGTCGAGGCGGAGACGATTGTCAAGAAGATCATCGAAAGCACGCCGACGGAGCCGGTGCGGGTGTGAAGATGGGTTGAACTCGACGCATCGGAGCCTGTTGCACGGAGACGCGGAGGCGCGGAGACTTGATGGTGACTGATGACATGATTCAGTTTGGCGGGCGGCGAGCCGGTGGCGAGGTGGCCTCGCTGTCTGCTGCGCAGCTTGATTTGAATCAGCGTGTCATCGGGTGCGGGATCGGGGTCCATCGCGAGCTTGGGCCGGGGCTTGCCGAGGCGCTGTATGAGGAGGCGATGGCCATCGAGCTTCGACGCGTCGGAATCGGCTTTGTGCGACAGGTCGAGGTGCCGGTGCGGTATCGAGGCGAGGTGATCGGCACGCATCGACTGGATCTGCTGGTTGACGATTCACTGATCGTCGAACTGAAAGCCGTCGAGGCGCTCGCGCTGGTACATCGGGCGCAGGTGGCTTCGTATTTGAAGCTGACTGGCAAGCCGGTGGGTCTGCTGATGAACTTCAACGCGCCGGTGCTGAGCCACGCCGTGGAACGATTTGTGAATATGCAGGCGCCTCGAACGAGACCCAGTCGTGAACCGATGGCAAACAGGACACTCCACCATATCGGGAAACCCGATACACCAGACCACTCGCACAATCCCACTGACTGACGTTTCTCAACAGCACACTCCCTCCTCCGCGCCTCTGCGTCTCCGTGCAAACACCCCCCGGTAGCCCCTGCGATGCTCAAGATTCCCGATCCAACTCGACCCAGGAGCCTTGACGATCTGCTCGACAGCGCGCTGGTGGCGCGGCTGGGTGGGGTGGATATTTCGGCGCGCAAGGTGCTGGCGGGCAAGCTCAAGGGTGAGCGGCGGAGCAAGCGGCGGGGTGAGTCGGTCGAGTTTGCGGATCACCGGCCCTACACCGTCGGGGATGATCTGCGGCATATTGACTGGAACATCTTCGGGCGGCTGGACAAGTTGTTTCTCAAGCTGTTTCTGGAGGAGGAGGACCTGTCGCTGCATGTGGTGCTTGATGCGTCGGGCAGTCATGATGCCGGGACGCCCAGCAAGTTTGTGCTGATGCAGAAGCTCGCGGCGGCGCTGGGGTATGTCGGGCTGGCGAATCTGCATCGCGTGCAGGTGTCGGCGATTGGCGGGCTGGATGGCAACTTGCAGCCGCAGTTGCTGACCTCGATCCGCGACTTGCGGGGGCGGCGGCGGCTGACGGACCTGGCACGGTTCATCGTGCAACTGGAGCCGGGCGGGCCGGCGGCGTTTACGGAAGGGTGCAAGCGCATCAACCTGACGCGGCGGGGCAAGGGCGTGATGCTCATCCTCTCGGACTTCCTGATCAAAGAGGGCTACGAGGCGGGCCTGCGGCTGCTGCTGGGCGGGGGGTATGAGGTCTATGCCCTGCAGGTGCTCAGCCCGCAGGAGATCGACCCGACGAAGGACGGCGGGTTCGGCGGCGATCTGCGCCTGAAGGACTGCGAAGATGGCGACGCGGCGGAGGTGACGATCTCGGCGGCGTTGCTGAAGCAGTATCGCGCGACGGTGCAGGCGTATTGCGGCAACCTCAGCAAGTTCTGCTCGCAGCGCGGCATCGGCTATCAACTGATCCCCAGCAGCACGCCGGTGGATCAGGTCGTGCTGGAGTATCTGCGGCGAAAGGGCCTGGTGCAATGACGTTTGTGACGCCCATGCTGGCAGCGATCGCGGCGGCGGTGATGATCCCGTCGCTGGTGATTCTGTACTTCCTGAAACTGCGCCGGCGCGATGCCGAGATCAGCAGCACGCTGCTGTGGCGCAAGGCGATCGAGGACTTGCAGGCTAATGCGCCGTTTCAGACGCTGCGCAACAACATCCTGCTGATTCTGCAGTTGATCGCGCTGATTCTGGGGTTGCTGGCGCTGGCGCAGCCGCAGTGGCGGGCGGGGGCGCCGGCGGCGGGGCGGCATGTGATTGTCATCGATCGCTCGGGCAGCATGCAGGCGACCGATGGCGACCCGGATGACCCGGAGGCAAGGCTCACGCGGCTGGAGAAGGCGAAGGCCGAGGCGATTGCGCTGGTGGAGAACCTGCGCGAGCCGGGGCTGACCGATGCATCTGGCGATGAGGCGATGGTGGTGGCGTTTGACACGATCGCCGATCGGATCTGCAACTTCACGAGCAGCAAGGCGGAACTGAAGCGGGCGATTGAATCGATCCGGCCGACGAACAGCCCGACGAAGTTTGTGCCGGCGTTTGAGACGGCGCGTGCGTTTGCCAAGCCGCAGGAGGTCGAAGGGCGGGGGCTGGTGGGCGATGGGGCGCGGGTGCACCTGTTCAGCGATGGGCGGCTGCCGGATATCACGGAGATCACGCCATCGAGCAATGACCGGCTGACGTATTACCCGATTGGGCGGAGCACGTCGGTGAACCTGGGCATCGTCGGGTTGCGGGCGGAGCGCGCGTTTGATGACCCGAGCCAGGTCTCGGTGTTTGTCAGTGTGCAGAACAGCGACACGGCGGCGCGGAAGGTGGATGTGCAGTTGGCGGTCGATGGTCAGATCGCCGCGGTGCGGGAGGCGACGATCCCCGGTGCTCGCGTGGAAGATGTGCAGCAGGGCTCGCAGCAGGGCTCGGGGGCTGGTGCAGCGAGCGCGCCGGCGTCGGCAGCGGGGCCGATGGTCAAGCAGACGCTGCCAGGCGTGTCGGGCGTGGTCTTCACGCTTGAGCGTGCAGGCGGGGCGGTGCTGACGGTGCGTGTGCGGGCGCAGGGCGGCGGCGATGCGAGCAAGGCGGATGTGCTGGCGGTGGATGATGTCGGGTATCTGGTGCTGCCGCCGGCGCGGCGGCTGGCGGTCGCGCTGGTGACGCCCGGCAATCTGTTCATCCGCAGCGCGCTGGAGGCGCTGCCACTGGCCAAGCTGGATGTCTACACGCCCGGCGCGGCTGGGCAGTTGTTTGATGAGGTCGGGCGGCCGTTGCAGGCGTATGACGTGTATGTGCTGGATTCGTGGCTGCCGACGGTTCGCCTGGCCGATGGCACGAGCGCGGCGAAACTGCCGACGGGCAAGGTGCTGGGTCTGAATGTGACGCCCGCGCCGCCGCTGGGGCTGGTGAGCACCGGCGCCGGTGAGCCGACGATTGTGCTGAAGCACGAGCGCGATCACCCGGCGCTGCGCAACATCGCGATGGATGCGCTGCTGGTCAGCGCTTCGCGGAAGATCAGCCGCGAAGTGGGCGGGGGGAACGCCGGAGCGAGCGCCGGGGCGATCAAGGTGCTGGCCGAGGGTGTCAGCGGGCCGCTGATCTATGAAGTGACCGATGCGAGCACGCGCGGGATCGTCACGACGTTTGATGTGCTGAGCAGCAACTGGCCGCTGGATGCGGGGTTTGTGCTGTTCATGGCCCAGAGCACGCAGTATCTCGGGCAGGAGGCGTCGGACACGGGGTCGCTGCAGATTCGGCCGGGGCAGACGCTGGAGCAGCAGTTG
>JALOQT010000032.1 GCA_025453375.1 Phycisphaerales bacterium
ACCAGCACCGCGGCCAGCCCAACGCCCGCCCCGACCGCCGCCCATCGCGGCGCGCGTGCGAACCAACCCCGAACGGCATCCCGCCGACGAGCCATCTGCCCGACCTGGTCCAGTCGCGTCATGCGTGAAGCATCTCGAAAGCCGCCGATCCTACGACCCCGCCCGGAACTGGGATCGCCGACGATACCAAAACACGCGTGTGTATACGTCTCTATCCTCTCGATCCCTCATCCGTTCTCCCTCGATCCCTTCCAGGCTCCAAACTTGCCCCCGCATGCAGATCGCGCTATGATCGAGGCCATACAAGAAAGGGCCGAGGGCCCGAAGGAATCGACATGCCGAGCAGCGCTGAGCACAAGACCAAGCTGATCAAGACTTTCCAGAGCACCGCGACCGACACCGGCTCTCCGGCTGTTCAGATCGCCCTGCTCACCGAGCGGATCAACGATCTCGCCGAGCATCTCAAAGCCCACAAGAAGGACTTCCACAGCCGCCGCGGCCTGGTCATGATGGCCGCCAAGCGCAACCGGCTGCTGAAGTATCTCGCGGCCAACGACCGCCCGCGCTACACCGATCTGATCCAGAAGCTCGGCCTGCGTAAGTAATCGAATCATCAAACGGGCCCGTGTGCGACAGCACGCGGGCCCGCTTCGCTTCACGGGGCGCCCATCGGGGGTGCCCACGACATCTCGGGGCCCGCTCGCCCACCCGATGTGGCAGAGGACACCGATCGTCATTCCCCAGCCGTCATGCGTGCTCCCACGTATGGCCCGCTGAAAAGTCTGACGCTCCGTGTCTCCTGCCCCGCGGCAACCGGACGGCGAGCCCCCGCGAAGACCGCTCGAGACCCGGTCCTCGCGACTCACCCAGGCTCGCAAGCGCCCACAGCGCATGCGGATCGTCCGCACGCTTACCGGCCTTGGCCCAGCGAGATGTTCGCTGAGGCATTGCACACAGGGGCTCATTCCATGAATCACGTCATCGTTTCCCGGCAGTTCGCCGGACGCACACTCACCATCGAGACCGGCAAAGTCGCCAAGCTCGCCGGCGCGGCCGTCATGCTCACCTACGGCGGGACGACCGTCCTGGCCGCCGTCGTGCGCGGCAAGCCCCGCAACGAACTGCCCGACTTCCTGGGCCTGACCATCGACTATCGCGAGAAGACCTCAGCCGCGGGCAAGTTCCCCGGCGGCTTCAAGAAGCGCGAAGGCCCGCCCAGCGAGAAGGAAACGCTGACGATGCGGATGATCGATCGTCCGATCCGTCCGCTGTTCCCCGATGGCTACTACGACGAAGTGCTCGTGCAGTGCTTCGTGATGAGCCACGATCAGGAAAACGACAGCGACGTGCTGGCCGGCACCGCCGCGTCGGCCGCGCTGGCGATCAGCGATGTGCCCTTCGAAGGCCCGATCGCCACGGTCCGCGTCGGTCGCGTCTATACCGACAACGGCCCGCAACTGGTCTGCAACCCGACGACCAGCCAGATGGAGTTCAGCGACCTTGACCTTGTGCTCAGCGGGCACAAGGACGGCCTGAACATGATCGAAGTCGGCGCCGCCGAGCTGCCGGAGGCCGACGTGCTGGCCGCCATGAAGTTCGGCCAGGATCACATCGCCGAACTGCTGGCGATGATCGGCGAGCTGCAGGCCAAGGCCGGCGTGCCCAAGATCGTCGGCGACATCTTCCTGCCCACGCCGGAGATCACTGAGAAGGTCCGCGTCGCTGCCGAGGCCAAGATGGTCGAGGCCCGCAAGATCAAGGGCAAGCAGGACCGCAACGAAGCGGTCGACAAGCTCCGCAAGGAAGTCCTCGACACGCACTTTACGGTCAAGACCGACGGCACCTACGGGCAGTATGCCGAGAGCAACAAGGCCCGCATGCTGGCCAAGGACGCCTTCAAGCGTCTGGAGGAGAAGGTCACCCGTCGCCTGATCGCCGTCAGCAAGATTCGCGCCGACGGCCGCGGGCCGACGCAGATTCGCCCGATCACCGGCGAAGTCGGCATCTTCGCTCGCACGCATGGCTCGGCCCTGTTCCAGCGCGGCGAGACGCAGAGCCTCATCAGCGTAACGCTGGGCACGGGCAAGGATGAGCAGATCATCGATGGCCTGCTGCCGGAATACAGCAAGAAGTTCATGCTGCACTACAACTTCCCCCCGTTCAGCACGGGCGAGGTCAAGCGCATCATGGCCCCGGGCCGTCGCGAGATCGGCCACGGCGCGCTGGCCGAGCGCAGCCTGCTGGCGATCCTCCCCTCGCCGACGGAGTTCCCGTACACCATCCGCGTCGTCAGCGACATCACCGAGAGCAACGGCTCGTCGAGCATGGCCTCGGTCTGCGGCGGGTGCCTGGCGCTCATGGATGCCGGCGTGCCCATCAAGGCCACGTGCGCGGGCATCAGCGTCGGTCGCTTCACCGATGACGATGGCAACAACGAAGTCTTCGTCACCGACATCATCGGCGAAGAGGACTTCTTCGGCGATATGGACTTCAAGGTCTCCGGCACGCGCCAGGGCATCACGGGTATTCAGCTCGATCTGAAGACCCGCGGCCTGGTGATGTCGCAGGTCGAGAAGATCTTCCAGCAGGCCAAGCAGGGCCGCCTGGAGATCATCGAAATCATGGAGCGCATCATCGCCAAGCCGCGCCCGGAGATTTCGGTCAACGCCCCGCGCCTGGTCACGATCAAGATCAACTCCGAAAAGATCGGCAAGCTCATCGGCCCGGGCGGCAAGAACATCCGCGGCCTGCAGGAGCGCTACGGCGTGCAGATCGATGTCGAGGATGACGGCACCGTCACCATCGCCAGCCCCAACGGCGAAACCATCGCCCTGGCCCGCAGCGAGATCGAAGCGCTCTGCGAAGAGATCAAGGTCGGCACCATCTACACCGGCAAGGTCGTCAGCACCAAGGACTTCGGCGCGTTCATCGAACTGGCCCCGGGGACTGACGGCATGTGCCATATCTCTGAACTGGCCGATGGCTACGTCAAGAGCGTGGGCGATGTCGTCAAGATCGGCGATGTCGTCAAGGTCAAGGTCATCCTCGTCGATGATCAGGGCCGCATCAAGCTCAGCCGCAAGGCCGTGATGCGTGACGAGGCCGCCGCCAGCGGGGCCCCGGCGCCCGCCGCCCCTGCTTCGCAGCCCAACGCCTGATCGGTTGGTGACATCAACGTGATTCCTCGCGGCCCCGGGCATGCCCGGGGCCGCGGTGTTTTTGTGCACACTGGTTGGTCTGACGTGCATCACGATGCCCCCCATATGCAGGATGCGTGGGGCGCACAGTGCGCGCAATCGTGTCCGATCCCCCCAAATCGGCGGTGTCTGTAAAGACGAGAACCCCCCTTGATCGCGGTAAATTGTGCTGAATATCGCAGTTTATCGATCTTGAATCGTGCAAATCGGTAAGATGTACGAGGATCGATGTTCGGCCGGGCGCACCCACGCACCCGGCCCTGGCGCGAATGTGCTGCCAGTCCTCCGTGGTGTGCAACGACGGCGCGGCCCCCTTCCCGCTGCGCCCGAGCATTCGTGCGAAAGGACGGCTATGAGCGTTTCGGCGGACAAGATCGTGAATGTTGAAGGCGCGGTGAAATGGTTTGACCCCAAAAAGGGCTTCGGCTTCATCGTCGGCCCCGAAGGGCAGGACATCTTCGCCCACTACACCCGCATCTCCGGCGAGGGCTTCCGCGTCCTGAAAGACGGCGGCAAAGTGATCTACGACGCCGAGCGCGGCGACAAAGGCTGGTTCGCCACCCGCGTCATCCGCGCCGAAACGCCCGACGAATCCAAGAAGCCCTACGCCCGGACCGCGCGGCGATAAGCCCTGCTGGCTGAGCCTTTTGCACGGAGACGCGGAGACGCGGAGGGGTGAAGGTTCGCGCGGAGTGAGATGTGGCGACGATGCTGCGCGCTGTAGCGCTGTAGCTCCTGCTCACCGCGCGGCGGTTGGGCAGGGTGAGGCGATGCGGTCGGCAGCGCGAAGCATCGTGCGTTCGTCCAGCGCGCCGGCGATGATCTGCACGCCGATGGGCAACGCCGCGGTGCCCGCGCGTTCGGTGTCGATCGGCACCGTGATCGCCGGCAGGCCGGCGAGATTGACGCCGACGGTGAAGACATCTTCGAGGTACATCGCCAGCGGGTCGCTGGTCTTGCTGCCGATGGCAAACGCCGGGCCGGGCGAGGCGGGCATGAGGACGACGGCATGGCCACTGGCCGCGCCGCCCGCCGCCGTGCGGCCTGCGGCGAGTGCACGGTCGTAATCCTGCTTGATCAAGCGACGGACCTTCAGTGCCGTCTGGTAATACGCGTCGTAGTACCCGCTGGAGAGTGCATACGTCCCCAGCATGATTCGCTTCTGCACCTCGCGCCCCAGCCCCTGGCTGCGGCTGAGGCGATAGAGCATGTCCAGATCCGTGATCGGCGGGCCATCGCCATTGGCGCTGGCGCGATGGCCGTAGCGGATGCCATCAAACCGCGCCAGGTTGCTCGAAGCCTCCGCAGTGGCGATGAGGTAATACGCCGCGATCGCGTGGCCCGCGTGCGGGAGGTCAACGTCGATGATCGTCGCCCCTGCCGCGCGGCAACGCGCGATGGCCTCATCCATCGCTGCCGCGACGCCCGGGCTGAGGCCCTCGCCCCGCCCCTCGCGCGGCACGCAGACACTCCACGGCCCGTCGAACGGCGTGATGGCCAGGTCCGACGCCAGCGCATGCGACGACGTGCTGTCACGCGGGTCATGCCCCGCGATGACGCGCGTCACCAGCGCCGCATCCTCGACCGTCCGCGCCAGCGGGCCGATCTGATCCAGGCTGCTCGCATAGGCCACCAGCCCCCAGCGACTGACGCGGCCATAGGTGGGCTTGAGCCCAACGACGCCGCAGTGGCTCGCCGGCTGACGAATGCTGCCGCCTGTGTCGCTGCCCAGCGCGACGGGCACCAGCCCCGACGCCACCGCCGCGGCCGACCCGCCCGATGACCCGCCGGGCACGCGCAACAGATCATGTGGATTGCGCGTCGGCCCGAAGAGCGAATGCTCCGTGCTCGAGCCCATCGCAAACTCGTCCATGTTCGCCTTGGCGATGATGATGGCCCCCGCGGCGTGCAGCCGCTCGACCACCGTCGCATCAAAGGGCGAGGCATAGTTCGCCAGCATGCGCGAGGCGCAGGTCGTCTGGCCGAGGGTCGTGCAGATGTTCTCCTTGACTGCGATGGGCACGCCCGCGAGCGGGCCGACGGGCACGCCCCGCACGATCGCGTCATCAATTTCCGCCGCGCGGCTCAGCGCCTCGCGGGCAAATACCTGTGTCAGTGCGTTGATCTTCGGATTGTCGCGCTCGATGCGCGCCAGACACTCCCGCACGACTGACGAGGCCGATTGCGAGCCACTCTGCACGCGCTGGGCAATCGTCGAAGCAGAGAGCAGTGACGAAGTGGAGGAAGCGTCACTCACGCGCCACCCGCCCCTTCGCCGCCGAGCACTTTGGGAACCTTGATGTACACATCATCGATCGCCGGGGCCATGCCCAGCAGCGCCTGGCGCGCCAGCCCATCGCGCGGCTCATCGCGCTCCATCGGGCCGGTCATCTCCAGGGGCGTGGCCATCGGCTCAACACCCGCCAGGTCGACGGCGCGGAGGCGATCGACGTATGAGAGGATCGCCGCCAGATCAGTCCGGTAACGAGCGACCTCGTCATCGCTCGGCGCAAGCCGCGCCAGGCGGGCGATGTGGCGAACGTCCTGCTCGCTCAATGCTGGAGCCGCTGCGGCAGGTGATGCGGCCGGGGGCGAGGTGTGGTCACGCGACATGGGCCAAGCGTATTGGGCTGGGGCGGGCGGAGGCGGGTTGGGCCGGGCTGGGCCGGGCGATGACCAACGCGCAAGGCCTGCGCGTGGATTCGGCAGAGAGCCGGTGATGAATCTGCACGAAAATGGCGCCTGGTCCGAAAGTCGCGCCTCCGGGCCGTCGATGACCTCTTCAGCGAGTCTCGACCACATCGGAGAATACTCATGCCCACGCCGACCCCCGCTCAGAACACGTTCAACCCCGCGTCGCCCCAGGCTGCCGCTGCTGCCGCGGCCAAGGCCGCCGCGACGACGAACACCGGCACGCCCGGCGCCAATCAGCCCGCGCAGGCCGCTCCGAGCAGCACGGCGAGCAAGGACCAGGCCGTGGCCAACGCCCTGCGTGAGATCAGCCACATCGCCACGCTGCCCGAGATCACGCTGAAGATCGTCAGCATCGTCGAAGATCCGTCCAGCACGGCGCAGGACCTGCACAACGTCATCAGCAAGGACCCGGCCCTCTGCACGCGCATCCTGAAGGTCGTCAACTCGGCCTTCTATGGCCTGCCTGGCCAGATCGGCAGCATCAACCGCGCGATCGTGCTGCTGGGCCTCAACGCGGTGAAGAATATCGCCATCGCGGCGAGCCTCGCCAAGCTCTTCAAGGGTGGCCAGCTCACGCCGAACTTCTCAGCCAAGGACCTCTGGACGCACTCGATCGCCGTCGGCACCGGCACGAAGCTGCTCGCTGAGCAGATGAAGATCGGTCTCGGCGACGAAGCCTTCCTGGCCGGTCTGATCCACGACATCGGCATCATGGTCGAACTGCAGTGGGACCGTAACAAGCTCGTCGAAGTACTCGAGAAGCTCGACAAGGCCGGCCCAACGGCGGACATGATGGCCATCGAGACGCAGGTCTTCGGCGCGACGCACCAGGACTTTGGCTCGGCCCTCAGCGAGAAGTGGAAGTTCCCCAAGAGCTTCACGACCGTCATCGGCTTCCACCATCGCCCGATGGATGTGCCGTATGACCAGCGCACGATGGCGGCGATGGTCTTCGTCGCCGACCGCCTGGCTGCGCAGATCGGTGCGGGCTTCAAGGGTGACACACTGTCCAACCCGGACATCCCCGCCGACGTGCTGGACATGCTGAAACTGACGCAGGACGACCTGACGGCCGTCAAGGCCAAGCTGCCCGACGCGATCAAGGTCGCCGAGACGGTGCTGGGCTAAATCGAATCCACTCGCCCGCGGCCGCGTGGTCGCCGGGTGATGAAAAGTCTCTCTTTCTCCCTCCGGGCGGCGAGCCGAAAGGCTGGCCGCCTGTTTGTCTGTGGGGTCACGTGGTGCATCTGATCAATGGGTACCCCCGCTCTTTGAGAAGGGCCGAACTGCCGCAGATTCACGATGCTTCGAGAGCCTGCGTGGGGCGAGTCTCGACTGCGTAGAGATTGCACTCATCAGTACATGTGCAGGTGTAGCACAACATTCACACTTGCAGTGTGCTGGTGCTGTGGCATGCAGTCGATGTGCCCTTCATGAGTGATCGCAGGTCATCGCGTGGCTTCACACTGGTCGAACTGATCGCGGTGATTGTGGTGCTGGCGGTCCTCGCCGCGGTGGCCGTGCCGCGATACTTCGACTATCGCCAGCGTGCACAGGTGTCGGCGATGATCCGCGACATTCGCGCGGTGCAGCACGCCGGGCGTCAATGGCTGTTTGCAACCTCGCCGGTGCTTGTGCCCGGGCAGACCGTTGAGTTGCCTTCAGCACCGGAATTTCGCAGTGTATTGCCGGAAATGACGTTCTCGACCAATGACGTCGCCCGCAAGGGATATGGGTTTCGTCGAGTGCGGGCGTATGGACTGCCCGGTGCGCGAGTATCCATCGAGATCATTGTCGTTCGGCCTTCGGGGCCGGCAGAAACCGATCCGGTCATGGTGGCGGTCGATCGGGCGACCGACAACGGCGATGCGACCGGCGGCACACTGGTGTTTGACGAGAACGACGGCTCTTTTGACCAGTGGGTTCACTCATCATTTCTTCGGTGAGCGGTGGAGAGAGGTGGCAGGTGGGGGCGAGGGCGAGCCAAAGGCATCTATGTCGAGTGGTGCATGACACTGCGCACGGTCGTCACCTTCAGAGAAATCGCCTGATAACTGAGCATGGACGTATCGACGCATGCTGCGTCAGTCGATGATCCACCGTGAAAAAAGTTGCGTGCCATCCAGCTTTCACCCTCGTCGAATTGGTCGCGGTGATTGTCGTTTTGGCGATTCTCGCGGCTGTGGCGGTGCCGCGGTACTTTGACTATCAGCAGCGGGCCGTCGCCACGCGCATGGCGCGCGACATCAACGTGTTCTACTACGCTTTGCGTGCGTATCGGCGTGATACGGGCGTCGCGCCGCCCGAGGCTGGAGGCGGGTACGG
>JALOQT010000033.1 GCA_025453375.1 Phycisphaerales bacterium
GTGGTGTTCATCAACTCCTCGCGCGGGTTTGTGGTGCAGAACAGCGCCCTGGCCGCTTTCATGCGCAGCCACGCCAGCGCCCAGGCCTTGCTGGACGTGCACGAACCCGAACCCTTCGGCGAGGCCTATGCCCTACTGGGCATCCCCAACATCCACCTGGCGCCGCACATCGCCAGCAGCACCGTGCTGGCCAACGACAACATGAGCCGCGTGGTTGAGGACGTCCACCGCGTGCTGCAGGGCGAGGCACCGGCGTATCCCGCCGCACCCGAGCCGAGCTAACCCTCGTGGGGCAAGTTTTCAACCTGCCCGGCGGAAGGGATCAAGGGACAGGGGATCGAGGAATCGAGGGGAGGTGTCGCTGCGCGACGCACGTTTCACCTCTCAGCATCACCCCAAAACGCCTGCCCGCAGCGTGTGCATTCGGGCACAATCTGTGGTAGACTGAAATTGATCCCCACGACCGCCACCGAGTCGGGCCAAGGTGCCCAGCGAGCGACGGCCGATGCGACCGTCTTTTACTCGCGTCTCACGTCTGAAGCCTGACGCCTGAAGCCTCCTTCCCCCTTCCGCCCCATGCCCACCACCACCCGCCGCACAACGCGCCAGCCCAAGGTCAGCATGGCCAAGCCCCTCGCGGCCAAGGCGCGGGCCGCGGCAGTCGCCGACCCGGACCTGCTCGACCCCGCCGAGCGCTATCCCAAGCTCGCCAAACTGATCACGTATCTGCAGGGGCTCAAAGGCCGCGCCGATCTGGCGACGCTCGAATCGCTGCTGAACGAACTGAAACTCACCCGCGCCGACATCGAGTGTGCCTGCATCTTCGGCACCAAGGCCTATCGCCGAAACACCATCGCCAGCAGCCCGCACTTTGAGCTCCTCGCCCTTACCTGGCGCAGCGGCCACAGCACGCCGATCCACGACCATCGCGGCGTGAGCTGCGCCTTCCGTGTCGTCGCCGGCACGGGCACCGAAGTCCGCTTCGAAAAGACCCCCAGCGGCATGGCCTGCCCAGTAGGCCGCACACTGATGAAACCCGGCTACGTCTGCGCCGCCGACGAGCCAGATATCCACCAGGTCGCCAACCACCAGGCCCCCGGGCAGGACCTCGTCACCCTGCACATCTATTCCCCACGCATCAAAAAGATGAACGTCTACCACTACGGCATCGGCCTCGGCGCTGAAGGGTGCGATTCGTACAAAAAAGGGTGAGGCGGGGGGGGGTGGGGGCCGGGGCCGAGGGCCAAGTGTGACGCGGGCGCGCGCACCAGCGTCGAAGTGAACGCCGATGAACCACCCGCACGGCGGCACCTCCACCGACTTCATGCCCCGCGCCCCATTGCGCGGTGACACTTCACGCACGTGACGGAGGCATCTGACCATCTGGCTCTTTGGCGATTTGGCCATTTGGCCATTTGACGACTTGGCCATTCGACGACCCGCACCCTGCCCCACCCGCCCCGTGTGCCAAGCCCCCCCGCCCTATCCTGACTCGTGCCCAATCGCTCATCCTCTGCGTCTGATACATCCCCGTCCCTGCCGCCGCTGGCCCTGGTGGTCAGTCGATACAACGCCACCGTCACCGATGCGCTTCTTGACGGCGCCATCGAATCCTACGTCGCCCTCGGCGGCGATCCGGACGATCTGACGATCATCGACGCGCCGGGCGCGTTTGAACTTGTCACCCTCGCCGATGCCGCTGCGGGCGCGGGCCAGGGCAAGCCGGCGGATGCCCGGCGCTTTGCCGGCATTGTCGCCATCGGCTGCATCGTCAAGGGCGAGACGATTCACGACGAGGTCCTCGCCCACAGCGTCACCAAGGGTCTGCTGGATGTCAGCCTCAAGCACAACGTGCCGGTGACCAACGCCGTCCTGACCGTCAGCACCCAGAAGCAGGCCCTCGCCCGCGCCGGTGGCGGCAGTGGCGAGAGCCAAGCCGGCGATGGCAACAAAGGCGCCGAAGCCATGGAGGCCCTGCTGATCGTCCTGCACAGTCTCAGCCTGCTGGGCTGCGGCGTCAGCGCGGGCACCAGCGCCGGCACGAGCACCGGCACACGGGCCAAACGCCGCACCTCGGCGCGCCCCGACAAGTTCACCACCCCGAACGCAGGCAAGAACGCGGGCAAGAACGCGCGCACGAAGGCGGGCACGAAGACCGGGACCAGGACGAAAGTGGCGGGTGGAAAGGGGTCGCGCCGGTGAGTGAAGCCGCGTCCGATACGCCGTCACCCCAGGCCAAGCCGATCCCGCGTGAGATTCGGCGTCTGGCCTTCCAGGCCCTCTTTCAGCTCGACGCGCACGAGGGCAGCGATGTCAACGGCGTGCGCCGCACGCTCGAGGAAGAGGCGCAGGTCTCGGCCGAAAAGGTCGAAGTGGCCTTCAAGCTCGCGCTGGCCGCCTTTGCCGATCGCCACGCTGCCGACAAAGCGATGGAACGCCTCGCCCCCGCCTGGCCAGCCCACCGCCAGGCCGCGGTCGACCGCGCAATCCTGCGCCTGGCGCACTACGAACTGACACGCAAACTCACGCCCGGCAAACTGGTCGTCAACGACTGCGTCGGCCTCGCTCAGGAATTCAGCACCGACAAAAGCCCCAGCTTCGTCAACGCGCTGCTGGACAAGGTGTACAAGAGCAGTGGCGAGTGATGAGTGGCCAACGGCCAGCGAGTATCGCGGAGTTCCTTCGGACTGGCCCTTCGGGATCCGCCAACTGACACGCCGCAGACGAACGCCCTAACGCAACGACCCCGGCACCTGCCGGGGTCGTTGTTCAAGACCGAGTCTGACCGTCATAACCACCTCGCCTTACTTCTTCTCACCACCCGCCACCGCCGGACGCAGCACGATCGTCATCCGGTTCTCCGGCGTGCAGAACCGCTTGTATGCGGCGTGGATATCCGACGCCGTCATCGCGGCGTAGAAGTCCCGCAGGCCCATCAGGTCATCCATGCTGCGGTTGCGATACGTCATCGTCGCCAGCTGGCTGGTCCAGAACGCCGGGTCCTTCATCTGCTCATCAAGCGTGTTGAAGAGCTGACGGCGAGCCGTGTCGACCTCCTCGGCCGTCGGCCCGCTGGCCAGGAACTCGTCGTACATCGCGTTGATCGTCTTAGCCAGCTCGCCCGCCTTGGCCTCCTCCGTCGGCGCCGCCGCCTGGAAGACGCCAAAGCCCGGATACACCGTGCCCGGGCTGGAGCCGGCGCCGATCGAATACACCAGCTGCTTCTCCTCGCGGATGACCTTGTTCATCCGCATGCTCAGGATGCGGCTGGCCATCGTCATCCGGCGTGAGTTGGCCAGGTCCTCAGCATCCGCGTTGTAGAACCCGCTGAGCACCATCGCCATCGGCGTCTTGGTCGCCAGCGTGCGCTCGACGGTGATCGGCCCGACCGGCCGCTGCAGCGTCCGCTTCTGGTCATTGGTGCTGGCGCTGATCACCGCACGCGCGGGCAACGAGCCAAGGAACTGCTCGACCATCGGCATCGCCGCCTCCAGCGTGATGTCGCCGACGACGCTGATCTCCATCGGCGCCGTCTTGACGATCTCGCTGATGCGGGCCTGCGCCGCCGCGAGCGTCACCGCCTTGACCTGCTCGGCCGTCAGCGGGCGCGGACGCATCTCGCCCTTCGGGAAGATCGCCTCGGGGATCATCTCGCTAAAGACGCCCTGCGGCAGCGTGCCGCGCTGGGCGATCGCCTGCAGCTGCGCCGTCTGCCACTGCTCAAAGCTCGCCGGCTCGACCTTCGGGTCCGTCAGCAGCAGGTGCGCAAGTTGCAGGCCCGTGGCCAGATCTTTCGGGCTGCCGCTGACTGTCAACGTCATCGTGTCCGCACCGGCGCCGCCGCCGACGTTGACCGACTTGCCCGACATGAACTCGCGAATCTGAGTGCTCGTCCGCGAGTTGCTCGCCGGGCGCTGCCACGCCAGGGCCGCGGCATCGCTCACGCCGCGGTTGGCCGCCGTTTCATCGATGCTGCCAGCCGCCAGCGAGATCGTGATCGTCACCGTGTCCTTCTGGATATCGATGAAGCGGTGATGGACGCGAGCGCCGCTGGGCAGCGTGGCGCTCGTCACGCCGCTGGCCTCGTGGCGCACGATCTCCGACGCCGCACCCGGCGCGGGCATCTTGTCCAGGATGCTGGTGATCGCCTCGGCCTGCGTCTCCGCCGCCGGCGTGACGTTCATCGCGCTGCGCCCGAACGCCAGCAGCTCGGCCTCCGTCGGCACGCTGCCGCTCTCGGGCAATTCGGCGACGAACACCAGCGCGCTGGGGTCGAAGTTGTCCTTGAACCGCGCCGAGACCTCCGCCACCGAAATGCTCGGCAGCAGGCCCTTGAGAATCTCCAGATTCTGCGACGGGCTCATGATCGGCTCGCCATCGGCGATCTGCCCGTTGTATTGACGCAGCAGCGCCTGCGCCGGGAACGTGCCCTCGCGCTTCGCCGCCGTCTCGGCGTTGCTCAGCAGCTCGGCCCGGGCGCGATCGATCTCGCGCTGGTCAAACCCGTGCAGACGTGCACGCTGCACCTCCGTTGCCAGTTCGCGGAAGGCGTTGGCCCACTTGGCCGGCTCGGTCGTCACCGTGCCGCCCGTCCAGCGGACGGAGCGGAACAGATTGGAATCCTCGACATTCGCATTGATGAACGACATCCCGCCCTGCTCGAGCTTGCGGGCCAGGCGCTGGTTCAGCGCCCAGGTGCCGATCAGATCGACCATGTCATCGCGATACTGGCTGACCGTCGTCGTCGGGGCCTTGGGCGCACGCAGGCGGTTGAAGCTCACCTCCGCCCGCTGCAGTTCAGGATCAGTCACGACAATCGCGCTGTCCGCCGCCGTCGGCGCAATCTTCGGATCAGCATCCGGCGCCGTCGCCTTGGCCGGCGCGCTGCCAAACGTCGCCTCGATCTGCTGACGCACGATCGCCGGGTCCTTATCCGCCACGACCGTCACCGTGATGTTGCCCGGCGTGTAGAACTTCTCCCAGTACGCCACAAAGTCGTCACGCTTCACACCCAGGATCGTCTCCTCCACGCCGATCGGCAGACGCTCGCCAAACAGGCTGCCCGGCGCGATCCGCTTGAGGATGATGTCCTGCACGCGCTGCTGCGGGCTCAGGCGGCTGCGCTTCTCCTCCATGATGATCTGGCGCTCTTCCTCGATCTCCTTGGGGTCCAGCAGCAGGCCAAAGGCCACATCGCCCATGAACTTCATCGCCTTCTCGAAGTTCTCCGTCTTGTTGTCCGGCAGCGCAAGCTGATACGTCGTCTGGTCAAAGCTCGTAAACGCATTCTGGTGGCGGCCAAAGGTCAGCCCCAGGTCCTCGAAGAACTTGACCACCGTGCCCGGCGGGAAGTTCTTGGAACCATTGAACGCCATGTGCTCGAGATAGTGCGCGATGCCGCGCTGCTGATCCGTCTCGTTGAGCGACCCGCTGGAGACGTGCATCCACACCGCCGCACGCTGCGGCGGGTTGGCGTGCTGACGGATGATGTACCGCAGGCCGTTGGGCAGCGTGCCAGTGACCAGCGCCGGATCCGTCGGCAAGTCATCAGCCAGCACCGCCGAGGCCGAGCCGGCCAGCAACGCCAGACCAACAGTCAACGGACGAATCGAACGCGAAAAAAGTGTCTTCATAGTGAGCCTTGGCACGATGCGCGAGTGCGAAACTGTCAATGCGAAACTGACAATCAGTTCGATCAACCCCGCGCGAGCGATGCGAGCAACAACGCCCCGACTTCAGACGGAACGTGATTCGATCCTAGCGGCATCCAACCGATGCGCAAAGGCACACCCGTCGTCACACCACCAATCACCCCTCACCAATCCCAAGCAAGACCCGACCAGTACGCCGAACTACGGGCCCACCGGCCCCACAGGCCCCCTCGGCCCCGGCTCCACTGTCGGCCCTGCCGGCTCGCTCGGCCCCGCGCCCTTCGGCTCGGCGATCACCACCAGCGTTCGCCCGCGCTGCGGCGTCCACCACTGGCCGACATACTCGCGCAGGTCGCCAGAGCGCATCGCCCCCATCGCCGCCGGCGCCGTGCCCAGTTCATCCAGCGGCACATCCAAAAACCACGCCGAGGGAATCGCCCCGAGCCAGTAATCCGCCCGCGCCAGCCGCGGCTCGATCTCGCTGATCGCCGCCGCCCGCGCCTCGGTCATCACCGCCACCGTCGGCCCCTCGCGCCACAACTTCGCCAGATGCGCATGCAGCGCCTCGACTACGCCAGGCACCGCGTCGCGAGCGATCGGCGCCATGATCGTCCCCGTGCTCACCCCCAGGTTCGGAAACGTCCGCCCAGGCACCACGCCCGTCACCACCAGCCCAGGCCTGATCCCCCGCTCCGCCAGCGCCGTCCGCAGTTCGGCCTGCAACACCTTGGCCGCAATCAGCGCCAGGCGTGACTGTCGCAAATCCCGCTGCGCCGGCGCCGGGAACGACAGCACAATCAGCACCTGTCCCTCCGGCAGCGTGCCGGGCAAAATCGTCAACCGCTCGCGATCATCACGCGGCTCGACCCGCGCCAGCATCCGCTGGTCGAGCATGGCCTCGCGCTGTCGCGGGCCGACCGGCGCCAGCGCCCGTCGCGCCGCATCCAGCGCCGCCGCGTGCCCAATCGGCCCGACGATCACGACATCCATCGCCCGCTGGCGCATCTGCCCCCGCGCAAACGCCTCGGCCCGCTCGCGCGTCAGCCCCATCACCGACGCACGCGTCGGCGGCCGCGCCTGCGCCGAATCCGTCGGCGTCATCGCCCGCAAAAGCGCATGGGCCACCTGACGATCCGGCGAGGCCCCCCGCGGCGCCTCACCCCCCCCACCACCACCCACCTCCGGCGCAAGCTGCCCCAGCACCGCCCGCTGCCCGGTGGCAAACCGCGCGTCATCGATCAACACCTGCTCATCACCCGCCGCCAGCCACGCCGCCAGCGAGCCAAGTCGCTTGCCCAGCGCCGCACCCTGCAACGTGTCCATGCTCTCGCCGCCACCCGCCGGGCTCATCGCCAGTTCGCTCGTCAGTGTCCACCCCTCGGGCGTGTGGCGGAGCGTCCACCCGCTGGGCGCCTCCAGCGCCGCCGCCGCGAGCATCGACAGCCCCCGGCCATCCGGCGGCTCGGCCAGTTCCGTCCCCGCCAGCAGCACCGCGATTCGCACCGGCTGGCGATCCGGCCCATCAGCCGTCCCCATCGGCCGCACATGCACGCGCACGCCGCTGGGCAAATCCGCCGTCGTGATCCCCGCACGCTGCGCGATCATCATCCGCTCAAACGCCGGCGGCTCGGCCGCCTGCGCCCCATCCGCCTTCACCACCACGCCCGCGCACGCCGCCACCAGCGCGATCGTCGCGCATGTCGCCAGCCTCCGCCAGCCAGTCGCGCAGGTTGCCGGGACACTGCTGCTCATCGTGTGAAGTGTTGTAGGGCCGCACGCCCCGCGCGTTGCGAAACTCGCGCCGCGTGCCATAACCTGTGGTCCCACCTCGCCCCGTCCTGCATGTGGACCTGATGACTGGAGCGAGTATGCCCGCTGGAACTGCCTCGAAGCTTGCCGTCGGTTCGACCTTCCCCGCCTTCAACCTCCCCGACCAGGATGGCCGCCCAGTCGCCAGCGAGTCGCTGCGTGGCTCGATGGCCGTCGTCTACTTCTACCCCAAGGCCGACACCAGCGGCTGCACCGTCGAAGCCTGCGAGTTCAACGAAGCCCTCCCGCAGCTCGCCTCCATCCGCAGCAGCAACGGTTCAGGCGTCAAAGTCGTCGGCATCTCACCCGACCCCGCCAAGGCCCTGAAAAACTTCGCCACCAAAAACAACCTCACCTTCCCCCTGCTGGGCGACCTGCCCGCCGGCAAAAACGCCACCCCGCCCTTCATCAACGCCTGCGGCCTCTGGGTCGAAAAGTCCATGTACGGCAAGGCCTACATGGGCGTCTCGCGCTCCACCTACCTCCTCGACGCCAAGGGCACCATCCTGCACGCGTGGGAAAACGTCAAAGTCCCGGGCCACGTCGCCGAAGTCACCGCCGCCATCAACGCCGCAGCCGGCAACACCCCCGCCAAAGGCACCTCCATCCTCGCCGAGGTGAAGCCCGCCAAGGCCACCAAGACCGCCAAGGCCGCGAAGCCCAAAGCCAAGCCCAAGCCCAAGGCCACCACTAAGAAGCCCGCCGCCAAGGCCAAGACCGCAACCAAG
>JALOQT010000034.1 GCA_025453375.1 Phycisphaerales bacterium
GGCGGTGCGCTTGATCACGCCGCGCTCGGTGACGAACGTGAGATAGTTGCTGCCGGCCTCGAAGTTTTTGATCGCCAGGAAGGCGACGGTCTTTTCGCCCGGGCGAAGTTCGAGGAGGTTGACGATCGGGCGGCCCTTGGCGGTGCGGTCCATCTCGGGCAGTTCGAAGACTTTGACCTTGAAGACGCGGCCGGTGTCGGTGAAGCACAGCAGGTCATCATGCGTGCTGGCGACGAAGAGGTGCTCGACGAAGTCATCATCCTTGGCGGTGCCGCCGATGATGCCCTTGCCCCCGCGTGCCTGCTGGCGATAGGTCTCCAGGGCGACGCGTTTGGCGTAGCCGGCGTGGCTGATCGTCACGGCCATGTCCTGCACCGGGATGAGGGCCGCGATGGTCAGATCCTCGCCCTCGGCGTCCTGAATCTCAGTCAGGCGCGGGCGGTTATAGCGGCTGCGCATCTCGAAGCAGTCGGCTTTGATCATCGCCATGACCAGTGAGGGCGTGCTGAGGATGCGCTCATAGCCCTCGATCTGCTCGACCAGGGCGCGATAGTCCGCCGCCAGCCGCTCGATCTCCAGACCGACGAGCTGGATGAGTCGCATGTTGCCGATCGTCTCGGCCTGCACGCGGCTGAGCGACACGCCGCCGGCGCTCTCGCGCGACTGGATGTGACGCATCAGCCGCTCGGGGATCAGCGGGGCAAACCTGTGGTCCGGCGCGATGCGGAACCGGCGCTCCATCAGCCGGTCGATCGCTTCGGTCCGCGTGCGGCTGGAGCGGATGATCTTGATCACCTCATCGATATCGCACACGGCGTAGATCATGCCCTCCAACACATGCGCCCGTTTGCGGGCCTCGTTGAGCTGATAGGCCGTCCGACGGCGGATCACCTCGGCGCGATGCTGGATGTAGCAGTTGATCATCTCGCGCAGGCTCAGCGTGCGCGGCTGGCGATTGACCAGCGCGATGTTGTTCATGCTGAAGTTCTGCTGAAGGGGCGTGAGCGCATAGAGCTGCTTCTCGACGACACCCGCATCCGCGCCTTTCTTCAGTTCGACGACGATCCGCACGCTCTCCTCGCGGCCGCTTTCGTTGCGCACGTCGGAGATGTCTTCAAGTTCGTCGTTCTTCACCGCTTCGACGATCCGCTCGGTCAGCGAGCGCAGCGAGAGGTTGAACGGAATCGCAGAGATGACCAGTTGCGTGCGATCCTTCGAGCCGGGGACGGTTTCGGTGCGGACGATGCCGCGCATCGTCACGCGGCCGCGGCCTGTTTCGTAGGCCTCGATGATCCCTCGCCGGCCCATGATGATGCCGCCGGTGGGGAAGTCCGGCCCCTTGATGCCGCGATGCTTGATGATCGTCTTGCCATCCGGCCCGGTCTCGACGACGTCGCTCATCAGGGCGCTGATGTTGATCATCGGGTCGTCGATCACGCGGATGATCGAATCGAGCACTTCGACGGGGTTGTTGGGCGCCATGCTGGTGGCCATGCCGACGGCGATGCCCACGCCGCCGTTGACCAGCAGATTCGGGAACTTGCCGGGCAGCACCGTCGGCTCGTCGGAGCGGTCGTCATACGTCCGCTGCATGTTGACGGTGTCGAGGGTCAGGTCCGTCAGCATGTCGGCCGCGGCTTGCGTCATGCGAGCCTCGGTATAACGGGCGGCGGCGGGCGGGTCCGGCTCGATGCTGCCGAAGTTTCCCTGCGGGTCGATGAGCGTGACACGCATTCGCCAGTCCTGGCCCATGTTCACGAGCGTCGGATAGATGACCTGATCGCCGTGCGGGTGATAGTTGCCCGAGGTGTCGCCGGTGATCTTGGCACACTTGTAGTGCTTCTTGCCTGGGTAGAGCTTCAGGTCGTTCATCGCCACCAAGATGCGCCGCTGGCTGGGCTTGAGGCCATCGCGGACGTCGGGCAAGGCCCGGTCCATGATCGTGCTCATGGCGTAGGTCAGATAGCTGTCGGCCAGCTCGCGCTCGATCTGCAGGTCGATCACGCGGCCGCCGTCATCGCCGCCGGAGCCGGCGGGCGCGCCGGGCTGCGGCGGGACGGGTGGCACCGGTGGCGTGCCAGCCGTGCTGCGGGTGATGTCAGAAGCATTGCCCTCTCCCAGAGGCCGCGATGGTGTATCAGCCATAGATGATGATCCAGTCGTCAAGTCTGACGGGGCGTCATTCGCCCCTGCCCCCGGCGCCACTGCCCCCGTCCCCGCCGCCCCTGCCTGCGGTTCGACGCGCACCGGCCCGCCACGCCGCGCACTGGCCGAAGAAGTTGATCCTGTTTCGGGCTTCTCCGCCATCGCGCACCTCCGTGTCCGCGTCGTGCATTCCGGCGCTCCGCGCCGAACCCCTGAGGATAGGTTTGCCGACCCCCGACCACCACCTGTGGGCGGCGTCGAAAGTGGCCCCTGTCGGATCGCCGAATCCATACACTCTCGCCATGGCTGGGCCCGCCAGACCCCGACGCCGCCCGACGGCCCGCCTCTGGCGGCGTCATCCGCCCTCAATCGTCGCCACGTTGCTCGTGGGCCTGGCCAGCAGTCTTGGCCTTGGCGGGTGCGTAACGGAAGTCATCCCCCGGCCGAGCGGGCCCGGTGCGGTGCTGACCCAAACGCCTTCCGTCCCTGGGGCGGATGGTGTCGGCGAAGGGAGTGTTGCGAGGCCTTCGCCCGCGCCCGCCGCGCCGACCGATGGCAGCGTGCGGGTGACGATTGCCCCGTTGCCCGCGGTCGGGGAGATCATGGCGGCCTTCGCCGTCGCGCCCGATGGCGGGGCGATGATGCGGTGGGCGGACGCGGCGGGGCAGGGCGAGGGCGGCGGGCAGATCGTGGATATAGGTATGGCGGTGGGGGGGGCCGTTGGGCCCGGCTCGCCACAGCGCCGACAGGCAATGACCGGCGGTCGCCCGGCACCGATCGCGACGGATTTGGGTGTTGTGGTGATCGAGGAGGCCAAGGGTGGCGCGGTGCGGACGCTGCTGCCCTGGCGCGCCGGCGATGAGGCGCGGCGATTGCCCGACGCGTTGCAGATCGAAGCGCCGGGCGTGCTGCTGCGCGATGGGCGGCTGATTGAACTGGGCGCGGTGGCCACTGCGCAGCAGGGGACCGATGCGCCGCCGGATGCCGCGGCGTGGGAGCCGGTGCTGCGGATCTCGCGCGTCGGCGATGACGCATCGGCAGACATGCGCGTCGTCGCGCTACGCGAACTGGTGCCGGATCGCACACTCGCGCCACTGACGATCGTGTTGACGCCGGATCAGCGATATCTGGGGCTGGTGGGGTTGGTGGGCCTTGCCGCGCAAGGAGCCGAGCAGCGGGGGCAGGCCACGCCGCGAGCGATGGTGGTCGTCATCTGCGAGATTGCACATCAAATTCAGCCCGAAACTGCACCGCTGCGCGTGCTGCACACCGTGACGCTCGCCAGCGAACTGCGCGTGGACCCTCGCGCCGTGGCGATGAACATCGACGCCAGCGCGGACCGCGCGCCGGCCGACATTCAAGGTCCGCTGCGATCGACGTTGACCATCACCAGCGCCGCGCAGCGCACGATTGACTTGATTGATGCGCCATCGGCGACGCGCGTCAGCCTCGCGCGTGGCACGCGCGAAGCCGCGCTGCACTCGCGCGGCGTGATGCTCTCAACCAGCACCGACTCGCGCTGGCTGCCAGTGCTCGACAACGCGCCCTGGCCAGCGCTGGGCCCCAGCGCCAAAGTGCTCGACACACCCAGCCGCCCGCGCACGATCGCCTCACAGGTCGGCGAGACGGCGTCGTTCATCGCGATCGTGCCCCCACCGCCGACGCGCTCCGCCACCGTGCCTGGGCCCCCGGGCCGCGTTGGCGAAGGGCCGACAGACGCCCCGGCAAGCCCCCAGGCCATCCGAGTCGGCATCATCGACGGCCGCCCAGGCCTCCGGCGAGCCATGGAACGCTGAAGGCAAACCCTCGCTTGGGGGGGGTGGCGTGGTGTTTTTCTCTGAATCACGGTGAACTTGGGGGGTATGGTGGCAAAACACCTGAGAAACTGGGGGGTTCACAAGAACCTCATCGTTTTCGGGCGTCAGTTCCATGTGAAAACGCCCGCTTTTCCTTGACAGACCTCGAAGTGTCAAGTATCTTCCTCCTGTCGTTCGCTTCTGCGGTTTTTATCTCTCAGACCCTTTTGGCAGGAAGAAGGAGACGCACGTGAATAAGATTGCTCTCGGTATCGTTGCGGTTGCTGGCATCGCTGGCGCCGCGTTTGCTCAGGCCACCCGTCCTCTGTCGGCGACCTACGAGTTCCGTCTCGTTCCGCAGGGCGCGGCCTCAGGCCTCGTCAGCGGTGGTGACTCGACGCTGACCTCGGTCACCTTCGTGCTGCAGGCCCGTGCGACCACGGCCAACAACACGACAAACTACGGCATCCACCGTCTGTCGACGGGTGCCGTGGCGGCCACGAACGCCACGCTGGCCCGCGCGTCCAGCAACGCTGCGACGAACTTCGGCCGCTTCCGCGGTCCGGGTTTGATCAACAACTTCGCTGCCGTCGCCGCTGGCGCTGGCTCGAACTCGGCCACCGGCAACGCCGCTGGCGCTGACGCGACCTCGAACGTCAACGGCCGCATCTCGGCCGATGGCCGCTCGATCGGTCAGATCGACGCCTGGCGTGGCGCTCAGACGGCCAGCAGCAACTCGGATGGCGATCCGATCGCCAACCCGTTCGTTGCTACGCTGGTGACCGACGGCTCGGCCAGCGTCTGGGCGAACCTCTACTCCTTCACGGCCTCGGCTGACAACGGCGCTGGCTCGGTGACCGTCTCGGCCTCCGGCTTCGTCAACATCGCGGCCTTCTTTGCTGACGTCGGCGGCAACTGGACGAGCGACCTGCTCGCCGCCCCGACCCAGGTCTCCACGACGTTCTCGTGGATCATCCCGACCCCGGGCGCTGCCGCTCTGCTGGGCCTCGGTGGCCTGGTCGCCGGCCGCCGTCGCCGCTAATCTGAATCGATCGGTCCCGACGAAGCCAGTTCACAAGGCTGACTTCCAGAGATCGATCGAGACTCAGATCGTCTGAATCGGGTCCTCGTGTCGAAAGGCACGAACTCGGACAGGCGAACGACACGCAAGTGTTTCTCCGGACCCTCCTTGATCGGAGGGTCCGGTCTTTTTTGCACATCGCGGCATGGCCCGGCGAGGCCGCCTGCCTCAGAACTCGGCCGCGCGCTTCGATGACGCCTCCTGGTCTATCGAACGCTGCGAGGCGACACACGCGGCGGAGCACCGCCAGCGATCAAGCGTCAATCCAGGTTTGGAGTAAGGGCCCGTCTCACGGCCAGCCGACGATTGGCCGACCCGCTGTGGCAAGACTCGCCCGATGCGTTCGAGGCGCACTGCTGCCCGCATCTGGCATCGGGCGGTCGCGAGTTGTGCGAGGTCATGCCCGGCGTCGACGGAATCTCGACAGCCAGGGACGCACGCTCAACCGCGGCCCCTGACCGAGACACCATCGGAGCTCGGCAGGTTCACGGCCGCTTGCGGACATCGGGCACCTTGGTGCCGAAGATCCATTCGTCGATCTCGTAGTTCTGCTGATAGGGCTCGCTGATGCGCTGTCGATCAGTCGCGGGGCCGGTGGCGCGGATGACGCGCTCATAGCACCCGCCGACGGCCAGCCCCATCGCTGTCAGGGTCAGGACGATGCCGATGCGGACGGCGGCGGACTTGCCCGGGCCAGCCACGCCGCGCGATGAGATGCCTCGCAGCGTGCCAGCACTCGCGCAGTTCGCGCCGATGGGTGAGATCAAACGGATGTCGTCGGACGTGTGCGTGCGCATGGCTGCTCCTGCGCCGGCGACGTGGCGAAAAGCCACGTGACCTGCCGAGAAGTATACGGGCCAGCGACCGACGCGCGGCGACGATGGCGGTCGCCGATCGGGCTGATGATGATCACGCATGACGCCTCACGTCTCACCTCTCACCTCTCGCGTCTCCCCTCACAGCCCCGCGATTGCAAACACCCAGATCGCCGTCGGCTTCTCCAGGAAGTCATTGTCGCTCGTGACGATCAGCGTGCGACGGCCGTCGGGCAGGTCGGGGCCCCAGCTCAGGCCTTCGATCTTTTCCGGGAACGTCTCGCCGGCGAGGCCATAGCGGTCGTCCAGCAGGTCAATCAGCACGGTGCGGCGGACGGGCGTGATGGTCTTGGGCAGCCAGCGCTTTGGCAGCATCGGCACCTCACTGACATCCGTCGCCCCGCGCGTGTCAATGAGCGTGATGGCCTTGAACCCGGCCTTGGCCCCGGGCGTGCCGTCTCGCTCGATGACGACGAAACGGTCGTTGTCAATCGCGAGGATCTCGTTGAGCCCGTAGCTCGAGTCGGCCAGTGGATAGACCAGTTGGCGTGATGTGCCGGTGCTGAGGTTGATCTGCAGGATGCGTGCGTGCAGGCCGTTGCGGCCGCCGTCCTGCAGCAGCGGGCTTTGCAGGATCGCGGTGGCGGTCTGACCATCGGGGCTGATGGCCAGGCCCTCGAAGCCGCGGTTGGCGGCGCGGCCTGAGACGTTGAACTGATCCTCCTCGGTGCTCGGGCCGGGTCGCGTTAGTGAGAAGCCCGGCGGGATCGTGACGTCGCGCTGCTGGCGGCCATCGGCGGAGAACACGCGAATCGCCGGGGCATATTCCTCGCTGATCAGCCACGAGCCATCGGGCAGCACGCGCAGGCCTTCGGGGTCGAGGCGGCGTGAGCGGCTCGGATCACGCCGATCAATCCGCGTCGCACGGCCGACGAGCGCATCGCCATCACGCGTGAGCAGCGAGGTTGCGTCGTTGCGCCAGGCGAGCATGACCGGTGCCGCGCCGGTGCCCAGCGTTTCCGGCCACTGCAGGGTGATGGTCTGCACGCGGCAGGCGTACTCATATGCCCCGTCGGCCGGTCCGCGATCCGCGGCCAGGATGAACGTCGCCCACGTCGAGCGCGCGGCCCCTTCGCCCTCGACGCGCAGGCCATGCTTCGGCCCCAGCCAGTCAATCGCCGAGCCCATCGAGCCGAGTCGATTGTGCGGCATCGTGCCCAGGTCATCCGTCAGGCCCGACTTGTCCGTCGCATCAAACGGAATCGACGCCACAGCCACCAACTGCGGCACCTCCGCCGGCCAAGGCGAAGCCGAACCGGCAACCAACACGGGGAGAGCGGCCAGGAGGGTGGTGAGCATCAGCAAGAATAGCGGGGGACGAGCTGCCGCCGAGGTCTTGCTCGGCGGCCTCGCTGAAGGACGCGTTTACCACAGGGGCACAGGGGCGGAGACGAGAAATCAGACATCACAGCGAACACGAGCCATGGAGAGAGACTTGTAGATTGGGTCACGCCGTTGCAGACTTGGCGTATGCGCATACTCGACGGAACGGACACACATCACATTGCGGATTGCTCGCGTGGCACACTTCGCGCCCCGTCGTGTAGAGTGGCAGATCGAACTTCCAGTTGTCTCTCGGCCCGAGTTCTGCCAGCACGGCGTCAGAGAGCGCAATCTCACGCGTCGCAAAGCCCTCGCCGCGGGTCAGTCGGCCACTGACTCGGAGAACATGAGTATCGGCCTTGCCCTTGATGTTGCCTTTGGCGAGTCCGCATTCCCGCAAGCCGAGCAATGTCATTCTCGCAAGTTGCGGTCCCATTCCGAGCGTATCAGTCAGTCTACAGATGATTTGTTCGGCATCGCCATCGTTCCAGATCATCCGAGCGTCGCCGTCGAATCGTTTGACCATCGTGATCGCAACTTCACGCAGCTTGTCGTGGATGTTCTTTCGCCAGTGCAGACGCTTTTCCGATGAACCTTGGTTTTCTCGGTAAGGGCAACGCCAGCCTTCCCGCCGCCTTGCATGAGCAGGTGGACGCCGGTGTGATCGGCATGAAGCTCCATGAAGACTGGGGCACCACACCCGCTGCAATCTCCAACTGCCTCGACGTGGCCGAAGAAACCGACATTCAAGTGGCGATTCACACCGACACGCTCAATGAATCAGGTTTTGTAGAAGACACCATCGCCGCTTTCAAAGGCCGCACGATTCACAGCTTTCACACCGAAGGCGCAGGCGGCGGGCATGCACCGGATATCTTGAAAGTTGTGGGCGAGCAAAACGTGCTC
>JALOQT010000370.1 GCA_025453375.1 Phycisphaerales bacterium
CTTGGCCATCGCCGGGCCGAGCTTCGCCGCCTTCAACGGCTGCAGTTCCATCGCGTCGAGCATCGGGCTCAGTTCAGTGTGCCACACATAGAGGTTGTGCTCCATCGCACTCAGCAGCATCCCCGGGCTGCCCGCGGCATAGTTCATCAGCCACGTGCGCTGGTCATCCGGCAGCTTCACATCGCGCGACTGCAGCCACTGCTGCATCGCCACATCCGACAGGGTGCCAAACGCCAGACGCTGGCAGCGCGACCGGATCGTCGGCAGCAGCCGATGCTCATCAATCGCGCACAGGATGATCACCGTCCCGCCCGTCTCGGAGTTTGGCGGTTCCTCGATGATCTTCAGCAGCGAGTTCTGATTCTTCGCCGAGATCATGTGCGCCTCATCGACGACAAACACCTTCCCGATCGGGCTCGGCCCGAAGTGCGCCCGGCTGCGTGACGCCGGCTCGACGAGAAATTCCTCCAGCACTTCCTTGGCGATGCTGGTCTGCTTCAATTTCTGCACGCCCGTTTCGCGGCTGATCGACGCCAGCTCCTTGCGGACCAGATGCAGATCCGGATGCACACCGCGCCGCAGCATCTCCGCCGCGGCAGGGTCGCCATGACTCAGCAACTGCGCCGCCAGCGCCCGCGCCGTCGTGTGCTTTCCGACGCCCTGCGGCCCGGAGAAAATCCACGCATGATGAATCCGCCCGCTGGCCACCACCGTCTGCAGCGTGCTGACGGCCCGCGTCTGCCCGATGATCTCCGCCAGCGACATCGGCGGCGGCACCGGCGCAGCCTTGGCCGCCACCGGCGCAGCACTCGCTGACACCAGTGATTCCTCCGCATCACTCGATTTCGCAGGGCGTTTGGCCATGATCGACCTCAGGGTAGCTCCCGGCCCTCGCCCGCCGCAGGCACCTCAGCCCCTCCACCCGCCCCCCCACCCGCCCGCGGCACCAATCGCCACACCATCACCGCGATGATCAGCGTCAGCACGCCCGGCACCAGATACTGCACAATCGCCCCGCTCGCCTCGCCGCGATACGCCTCACCCAACGGAAGCAGCCCGGCGGTGTGCTGATACGCCCACCCGCCCCACAGCGGCCCGATGACGCGCATCAGCCCCTGCAGCGCCTGATTCGTGCCCATCGCCTCCCCCTGCTCGTGCGCGCCAGCGAGGTTGGAGAACAGCGCCGTCCCCGCCGCCCCCGCCCGCCCCCCCCCCATCGACCACAGCGCCAAGCACACCCCCACCCCCCGCGGCGGTGTCGAGAATCCCCGCGCCACCCACGCCCCACCGATGATCACCAACCCCGATCCCCAATCGCGCGAGACAGCACCCGCACCAGCCCACCCTGCACCAGCACGCCGACAACTCCCGCCATGACCAAGATCTTCGCCACATTCGGCGCCGTCCACCCAAACGCATCGGCAGTCCAGAACGCAAACACGCCGTGCATCGCCGTCTGCGTGAAGGTCAGGATCATCCCCGCACCGACGATCGGTGCAAACGCCCCGCGTGTGAACTTCCCCGACACGGTCTTGAGCGGGTTGATATCCGCCAGCGTCATCCGCCGCGTCACGCGTCGCTCCCGCGGCAGGCTCTCAGGCAGCACCAGCGTCGCCCACACCGCCGCCGTCATCGTCGCCACCGCCGCGGCAAACGCCGGCAGATGCACGCCATCAACCTTGATCGACCCGACCGCCAAACTCTGCGTCGACAGCCACCCGCCAATCGCCGGCCCGATGATGAACCCCAGCCCCATCGCGGCACCGAGCAGGCCAAACGTCCTGGCCCGCTGCGCCGGCTTGGTGCAGTCCGCCGCGTAGGCATACGCCGTCGAAATGTTCCCCCCCGTGATGCCATCGATGATCCGCCCGATGAACAGCACATAGAGCGCCCCAGCCAGCCCGAAGATGACATACCCAATCGCCGAGCCAAACAGCGACAGCACCAGCACCGGCCGCCGCCCGACGCGATCAGAAATCGACCCGAGGATCGGCGTCGCCAGAAACTGACACATCGCATACGCCGTGCCCAGCACGCCGGCGATCATCGCGTTGTCCGTGAACTGCTTGACGATGTACGGCAGCACCGGGATCAGGATCCCGATCCCCAACAGGTCCAGCATCACCACCACCAGCAGCAACCCCAGCCGCCCGGGCGTAAGCGTCGGCGTGCCGCTCGCGCCGCTCAATGTCTCAGCCGACGAGGGCGCGACATCCCCCGACGGACGAGGCGATGGCTCAGGCTGATTGGGCGTCACAGTCACGCGGGAGAATAGAAGTCCTCACCACACCGCGGCGGCTGGCCGCAGCAGCAAGCCGACCGGTGCATCACCCGGCCCGACCGGCCGCGAGAGAATCGCCCCCGCCGCCGCATGCCCCGCCCGGGCCGCCCCCTCCATCGTCGCCGGCCAGCCAATATCGCAGTAATCCCCCGCAAGGATCAGCTCGCTCGCCGCCGACGTAATCCCCGGCCGGTGCGCCTCGAACGCTGGCGTGCACGGAAACGTCGCCCGCTTCTCACGCACCATCCGCCCCCACAGCAGCGCCACGCCGCGCGATGTCGGAATGTGCCGGTGAATATCTCCCAGCACACGCTGCACAACCGCCGCCTCATCCAGCCCATCCCAAGGCTCCGCCGCCGAGATCACGGCATGCAGCACCTGTCCGGCCTGCCGCTCACCCAGCGCCTCCGCAGCAGGCTTGGCAAACAACCACTGCGTCGAACTCGCCACATCCGCATCACTCACCAGCACCGCGTGCGGCACATCCAGCACCGGCCGCTCAAACGCCAGATGCACACCCAGGATCGGACTGTGCTCCGCCGCAAATGCCCGCAGCGGCGCAAGGCGCCCATCGCGCTCCAGCACCTCCGGCGCGATCGCCTCAATCGCTCGCTCATAGGGCAGCGCACAAATCACCCGCGCCGCCCGCAGCGTCCGCCCATCAGCCAGCGTCACCGCACGCTCCTCAATCCGCGACACACTCGCCCCAAGCTCCACCGCCCCGCCCAACTCCTGCACGATCGGCGCAAACCGGTCATACAACCTCGCCAACGCCACCCGCGGCACGCCAATCCTCCCCGCACTGACCGACGCCACAAACCCCTCCTGAAACACCTTCAACGCCGGCCCCGCCGCGCACCGCTCCGGCGGCAGGTTGCACGCCGAGACGATGAT
>JALOQT010000371.1 GCA_025453375.1 Phycisphaerales bacterium
CACGATGACCTCGGCCTCGCTCACCAGCCCCTGCGCGTCCACACCGGCGCAGGCATCCTGGCCATCGACCACGCCCAGACCGGCGGCTTGCTCACTGAAGCGACGATCGACATGGGCCAGCCCGTTCTCGATCTGCCCTCGATCCCTGCCAACCGGCGGGCACTGGCCAAGACATCGACGCCCCACGTCTGGTCACTGCGCGTGCCGGGCCAGCGTCGCCCGCTGCACGTCACGCTGGTCAGTATGGGCAACCCGCACGCGGTGCTGTTTGTCGACACCTTAAAGGAAGCCCAAACCGCCGCGGCGACGCTTGGCCCGATCCTCGAGCGCCACGCCGCGTTCCCTAAGCGGGCCAACATTCACTTCGTTACGGTCCAGTCCGCCAGCCGCGCCGCGATGGTCACGTGGGAGCGAGGCAGCGGGCTGACGCAAGCCTGCGGCACCGGGGCGTGCGCCGTGCTGGTCGCCTCGGTCCTGACTGGCCGCCTGCCGGGCCGGGCGACGCTCTCCCTGCCCGGTGGCGACTTGCACGTCGCGTGGGACGAGGCCTCGGGGCACGTGCTGCTGACGGGGCCTGCCGCGGTCAGCTATCGCGGAACGGTGATGCTCGACACGCCCGCGACACCCGCCACGCTGGCCACGCCCGCCGCGTCATCACGCCGCACTCGCACCGCCGCCAAGGCGTAAACTCCCCACCGGCCTCGGCTGGCTTCGGAGTCCTTCGCACGTGAGCACCATGAGCCTTGCCAGTGGATTGTCCAGCATCGAGCAGCGCCTCTGCCGCGAGATCGAATCGCGCCGCGACGCCCTCCTGGCCGATCTGAAGCTGCACGTCGGCATCCCCACCGGCCTGAACTACACGCCCGGCCTGGACGAAACCCGCGAGCGGTTTATCGCCCGCGCCAAGGCCCTCGGCGCCGAATTGACCCTGATCCCAGGCCAGCCCCGCCCCTGGTGGATCGGCGGCCCCAAGGCCATGCGGGCCAAACTCGCCGGCACCCAGCCCGACCCGGCCCCGCCCACTGCGGTGTTGCGGCGGCTGAGCTCGCAAGGCCAGTCAAGCGGCCGCGCGACGCTCATCAGCGGCCACCTCGACACCGTCCACGACCCCGCCTCGCCCTTCCGCGAACTGTCGATCGCCCCCGATGGCACAACGGCCACCGGCCCGGGGTGTGTCGACATGAAAGGTGGGCTGGTGATTGCCTTTGCCGCTGTCGAAGCCCTCGAAGCCTGCGGCGTGCGGGTCGATTGGTCCTTCATCCTCAACAGCGACGAAGAGACGGGCAGTTTCCGTTCTGACGCCGCCCTGCGGGCCGAAGCTGCCAGCGGGCACTATGGCCAGGCCATCGCCCTTGAGCCAGCGATGAGCAAGGGCGAACTGGCGATCAGCCGTGGCGGTTCGGGCCAGTTCATGATCGAGGCCAAGGGCCAGGCGGCGCACGTCGGGCGTGACTTTGCCAGCGGCATCAGCGCGACCGACGCGCTGGCTCGCGCGATCGTCTCGGCCCATGCCGCCAGCGACGCGGCCAAGGGCCTGTGCGTGAATATCTCCCCCCTCTGGTGCGATCAGCCGACGAACCAGGTCGCTGACCACGCCGCCGCGTGGGGGAACGTCCGCTTCCCAGACCAGCCGGGGCAGGACGCACTGGCCGCCGCCCTCCGGGCCGTCGGCCGCGGCAGCAGCAGCACCCTCCCGCACGTGACCGTCCACGCCGATTTCGCCCGCCCCGCCAAACCGACCACCCCCGCGACCGAGGCCCTGGCCCTGCAGGCCCGGCGGGTGTGCGAAGACCTGGGCCAGAAGTTGCCATTTGCGACCACTGCTGGTGTCTGCGATGGCAACAACCTGCAAGCCGCCGGCCTGGCGACGATCGACACCCTGGGCGTCCGCGGCGGCGGCCTGCACACGCCCCAGGAGTGGATCGACCTGTCAAGTCTGGTGGAGAGGTGCCAGGTCTTGGCGATCCTGCTGCAGCGGGTGAGCGGCTGAGGGGGTTGGAGTTGTTCGGGTATACTGGTGAAACCGACTCGGCGAAAAACACGAAAATTTTTACCGGAGGTGTGGAAACCCACTGGCAAATGCCGACGTAGATGGTTAGACTGTCAAGACCCCGTGAATACGGGGTGGCCGATTCGGGTTCTCTGAGTCGCCGGCGGGAATGTGTAGTACGTGCGATCGGAGAAGGTGGTGTAGCCATGGCTTTGGCATGGTTCAGGCTTGGCCCGAAATCGGGCCAACTGACCTTTATCCTTGAGGTAAAGGTGAGGCCGGCTCATATGCCGGCTGACTGGGACTGACTCGCACGGAAGGAGTGACCTGTGTCTTCACTGTTGGACGGGATTGATGCGAAGGACGTCGGGACGAAGAAGGCCGCAGCTGCCTCTGGTGGTGGCGTGTCGAATCAGACCAAGTTGATTGTCGCCTCGGTGCTGCTGGTGGCGGCGTTGGGGCTTATTGGGTGGCAGGTGTTCAGCCCGCCGCCCAAGCCGGTCGCTCCTCCTGCGGAGGTCAAGGCGGCCGAGCAGATTGCTCAGGAAGTGAGAAAGCCGCAGGCTCGTCCGGCGCAGCCCGGGCAGCCGGTGCCGCCGCCGCCGCTGCCGATGGGCAATTCCGGTTCGATTTCACGGTAGATCAGTCCGTCGCGTCATTGTGCTCGGGCGCGACGGTTGAAGAAAACTCGAAAATCCTGTCACAGCGAACGTGGCAGACACGATTGAAGGTATAGAGCGTGACAATTTGATCAGAGTGGGTGGTTTTCAGTGAGGTTACCTATGAAGAACGTGTCCCGTCGTGCCGGCTTTACGCTTATTGAACTGCTCGTGGTGGTGGCGATCATCGCCCTGCTGGTGGGCATCCTCCTGCCGGCTTTGGCCAAGGCGCGTGAAGCGGCCCGGCTGGTCGTCTCGCAGGTCAATGCCAGCCAGATGACGCGTGCCCACCTGACCTTCCGCGTGGACAACAAGCAGCAGCGTCTGCTGCCGCCCTTCTGGTGGCGTGGCGACATCAACTCGCAGCCTTCAATCCAGGAGATTGGTTTCTCCGTCGCGTCTGACTTCGGCACCTACGTGCACGGCACAAACCCTGCTGTGGGCACAATCAATGACTTCTTCCCCGCCGAGCGTCTCCTCAATCCGTACATCTATCCCAACGTGGTGATGCCCGGCCGCACCGGCTGGGAGCGGATGCGGACGACGGCGGCATTCACGCCAAGCGGCACCGCGACTCAGGCTGTTCGCGACTCATTCCCGCTGGAGTTCTTCCGCTCACCGGGCGACCGCTCTCGCCGCGCTGATACGGCATCAAGCGGGTCTGGCCCGCTGCTTGACCCCTCCCTGTCGCACTATCAGTACTGGGGTACGTCCTACGAGACGAACGTCTGGTGGGTGCAGGAACTCCGGAACCGGTCGGTCATCCCCGGCGCTGGCGTTTTCCAGCGGACGCTCAACGCCTACTACCGCGGCAACG
>JALOQT010000035.1 GCA_025453375.1 Phycisphaerales bacterium
ACGCCGACCTCGCCCGCGAGCTCGAGGAAGTCAAGGCCTCCGCCGCCCGCATGCAGGGTGAAGTCCAGGCCGCCCGCACCGCTGCGCAGATGGTCAACGCCATGCGCGAAGGTCGCGCGTCGATCGTCACCTTCGGCTGGAACGCCGGCTCCATGGCCCCCATCGGCCGCGATGGCGTCCGTCTCAATGACGCGGGCGAGCTCGTCCGCCACGGCGAGCGCCGCCGCGAGTCCGGCTCGCTCCGCTACGTCAACGGACTGCTGGCCGATCAATCCTTCGTCATCAACTTCTCAGGCACCACGCCCGTCAAGTACGTCGAAGGCAACATCAAGGGCGGCAAGGCCGACGGCGCCTGGCTCTGGTACAACCGCCAGGGCCGCCTGACCCACCGCGAGACCTTCGCCAACGGCAAGCTCGTCAGCGTCGAATCCGCCACCACCGCCCGCGATGGCAAGGTGACCTACAAGCGCCTCACCACCCAGCAGGCCCGCGACTTCTTCAACGCCCGCGCGGCGGTCTTCGCCGCGATCCCCGAACTGGATCGCTCGCTCTAATTCTTCTGCACAGCATCCCGATATTTCTTGACGCGGCCCGGCTCACCCCGGGCCGCGTGTCATTTCCGGCCGCACGCATTGACCATCCACGCGCTCACCCCTGCACCGCGCCGGGGCTTTCGTGTATATTGACGCCATGAGCCAGCCACCTGCCTTCCCGCCGGAATACACCCCGCCGCCAGGCGCTGGTCTCCCCCCAGGTGCCAGCCTTCCACCCGGTGGCCCGCCGCCCATCCCGCCCACGCAACCCGGCCCGCTGGGCTTTGGCCAAGACCAAGTTCCACCACTGCCGGAATATTCATTCTCCAACGCCTTCAACCACGGCTGGGCCGTCTTTCGGCGTCACTGGGGTGTGTTGGTACTGGTATCGCTGGTCATCATCGCCATCAGTGTCGCCGCATCGTTCTTCTCGGAGATTCTCGGCTTCGTTTCACCGTTCTTGACGTTGATCGTCTCCTACGGCCTGCAAATCTTCCTGATCACGCCGATCACCTATGGCGCGGTGCTCGTCGCCACTCGCATGGCCCGCGGCGAGACGAGCGTCAGCCGCGTCAGCGTCGGCAACATGTTCGAGCCGCTCCAGAGTCGCTACTGGCCGAGTGTCGGCGCGGCGGCGGTCATCTTTGTCCTCTCGCTGGCGATGCTTGTCGCGTCCTTGCTGTGCGGCGGCCTCATCGGCGGCGCCATCTGGCTCGCCACCGGCATGCCCAACAGCGGAACGAGTCTCGATATCGCCAGGGGCATCGGCGTCGGTGTGGCGATCATCACGTACGTCATCACGTTGATCCCGTTGATGTGCCTGCTGCTCATGCCCGTGCTGGTCGTCGACGATCGCTCCGGCCGCATGTCCATCGGCCGAGCACTCACGACCGCTTGGAACCTCACCCGCGGCAGGCGTTTGAGCATGCTCGCCCTTGTCGTCGTCGCCGGCATCATGGCGGCGTTGACAGTCTTGCTGCTCTGCGTCGGCATCGTGCTCGTCGGCTATCCGTACCTGCTGGCCATCATCGGCTCCGCCGCCGCCATGCTCATCCGCCCGCTGGAAGACCCCAACCGCTGCCCGACCTGTGGCTACAACCGCGCAAGCCTCCCACGCTGCCCCGAATGTGGCACCGACAACCCCGCCGCCTCCGCCGCCGCGCGCATGAACCCGTTCGGCCCCACCGGCCCCGACATTCCCCTGCGTCCGTACACTTGACCTGTCCACGAAGCACACGGAATCTCCCCATGCGCACCTCGACCCTCTCCACCCGCACACTGCACACCGTCACGCTGGCCGCGACGCTGAGCGTCACCCTCGCCCTCACCGCCGGCGGCTGCCAGACGCACCGCGACACCACGTCGGCAAGCTCGCTCAACGCCGTCTGCCCCCTCGGCGGCGAGCCGGTAGATCCGAAAATCACCAGCACCTTCGCCGGCCAGAAAGTCGCCTTCTGCTGCAACGGCTGCAAAGCCGCGTTTGACAGCAGCAACGACGCAGAAAAGCGCCGCGTGCTGGCCAAGGCACAAGGGAAGTAAGAAAGTAGACGTGAGACGTGAGACGCACCCTCATCCGCCGTGCTGCGGCTGAACGCCGCAGACGGCACCTTCTCCCGCAGGGCGGGAGAAGGGGTGATGCGGTTCGTGCGACGCTGGCGCGGCAAACCCTTCTCCTGCCTCGCGGGAGAAGGTGCCGAGACCCGCGTTGGGGGGGCAGCGGGCCGAAGGCGGATGAGGGTGCCTGCACGCTGCGATCACGCCGTCACTGCACATCTCGTCACCCCGCCTCCGCCCCCCACGCTCACTTGCCCCGTAATACGCTCCGCCCATGAGCAATCCTCCCTCACGTGGGCTGGCGGGTGGTCGTCCGCCGATCTGGTCGGTGCCTGGCGCGCGGCGCGTGGTCGAAGCGCCGTGGTTCGGCACGATCGTCATCGCGACGATCCTCATCAACGCCGCGCTGATCGGCTGGAGCACCTACGAGCCTGCTCGCTGGATCACGCTGGCCGAGCGCGTCTGCATCGGCTTCTTCGTCGTCGAACTGCTGCTGCGTTTCCGCGCCGCCGGCAGCCTGCGGGCCTATTTCGCCGATCCGTGGAACGTCTTTGACTTCATCCTCGTCGCCACGGCGCTGATCCCCACCAGCGTCCTCGGCTCCAGCGCCGGCGAGCTGCTGCCCTTGCTGCGCATCCTGCGTGTCTTCCGCGTCCTGCGCCTCATCAAGGCGATCCCGGAACTGCGCCTGATCGTCACCGTCTTGACCCGCTCAGTAGTCAGCATGAAGTACATCGGCCTGCTGGCGGCGATCCTCTTCTACGTCTACGGCGTCATCGGCGTCAAACTCTTCGGCGCGCCGACCAGCCCCCTGCACGCCGAATACGCCACGCTGCACGAGGCGATGTTCACACTCTTTCGCGTCCTGACCGGCGACGCCTGGACCGACCTGCGCTACAAGGGCGACTTGCTCGGCTGGTCCGTCACCGCCTTTCACGTCTCGTGGATCGTGCTGAGCACCTTCATCCTCATCAACCTGATCGTCGGCGCAATCGTCAACAACTACCAGGCCGTGCAGGACATCGAACACGCCAAACACCTCGACGCCAGCGACGCCCGCCTGGAAGAACTACTCAGCGAGGTGCAGGCGATCCTCAAGAAACGCAAGGCGTGAAGGCCGAGGGCATCCTCCGGGTGAGACACTCCTCCGTGCTGGCCCCACCCTCGCCCTTCCTGGTCCCCTACCTGGCCACCGGCAGCGGATCCCGCGCCTGCCCTTGTGCCCATGCCGCGAAACGCGGCCAGATCACCCGCTTGAGCACGATCCGCACGCACGCCGCGACGGGGATCGCCAGCAGCAGGCCATAGAACCCTGCCAAAATCCCTCCCGCTATCGACGCAAAGAGGATCGTCGGCGTGTCCATGCCCGTTGAGTCACCCTGGATCTTCGGCGTCAGGACATAGTCATCCAGCACCTGCGCCACGCCGTGCACCAGCAGCGGGCCAACCAGCGCCCACCACATCGCCCCGCGGAAACCATCGACCTGCCCCGTCGCGCTGAATAGCAGCAGCCCGATCGCCAACGGAATCCCCACGCCCGCGACATACGGCAGCAGCGACAGCACCCCGATGATCGGCCCCAGCACCAGCGGCGCCGGCACACCAATGGCCCAATACCCCAGCGTGTACCACACCACCAGCACCACGCAGATCGTCAGCCGCCCGCGAATGAACCCGGCGATGACCTTGTCCATCTGCACGACGATCTCGACGACCGGGCCCTTGCGCCGCTCAGGGATCAGACTCTGCCAAAACGCCAGCACGCGCCCCCACCCTGTGCTGAAGAAGAAGAAAAAGAACGCCGTCAGAAACGCGCCAAAACCCAGCGCAATCGCCGAGCCGGCGACGCTCGACAGCACGCCCACCACACCCGCTCCCACGCCCGCCCCCGTCGCCAGCGCCCGGCTGCTGATCGACTCGGCATTGTCGCGCAGCCACGTCAAAGTCCGCAACCCCAGCGAATACGCCGCGGCGGCGATGCGATTCGGCTCAGCCCGCACAACCGCGCCCGGCTGCGCGTCGGCAGGTGGCACATCCTGATCAATCGCCTCAACGCGCAGATGCTCCGTCCGCAGATTGACCAGTTGCTCTCGCACACGCGTCCACATCGGCCCATGGCTCATCACCTGCGCCGCCAGGATCGTGTCATCCGGCTTCTCAACGCTCCGCGCCAGCGACGAGACCTTGCGGCTCAGCGTCTGGGCATAGTTCGCCGCCTGCACCCCGCCGACGCTCAGCCCCACCCCCGCCGGCACCAGGATCAACAGCCCCGCCAGCACGATGATCGCCCCGCACGCAAACGGCCGCGTGACGCGAACCCGCCGCGACGGGTCCGACGCCCACCGCACGATCGGCTCAAACAAATACGCCAGCGCCAACGCCAGCAGCATCGGCACCGTGACCATGCTCAGCACATACCCAAGCCACAACACGCCGAAGATGCTCAACAGCACCAGCGCATCACGCAACGGCTGAATCTGCCACAAATGCTGCGACCACCACCCAGGCCCCCCCGCCGCGGGCGAAGCGGAAGTCGCCACGTTCCCAGCGGGTTGACCGCTCGGCGCAGGGTTCATCGATGGTGCGGCGTCGCCCACATCAAGATATCGGAAATCCCCCGCTGCGGGCATGAGAAGGGGATGAGAGAGAAGGGATGAGGGATAGGGGATAAGGGATCGAGAAGACCCCGCGAGCCAGGCCATCGCTGGGTAGCACACTCACTCCGTGAGTGTCATCGGTCCGCAAGGACCGACCCTTCGGACGCCCCGACACCGCAACGCGAACGTGAACGTGAAAGATCCCGAAACAACGCACACCCCCATCACATCGGCAGCCTTCACGTTCCCATGCACGTTCCCCCTCCTCCCCCCATAACCTCCAACCACCACATTTGGCCAATTGGCCATGTGGCCCGTCGGCCCTATGCCCCCCATGCCTGCACACAAAGAACGTCAGAACAACCAAGTCCAGAGCGAGCGCACGATCCTTGCCGCCGTGCGTTTGCCTGATTCGTCCTACGACCAGCGCGATCCCTTCGGCGAGCTGGCCAGCCTCGCCGAGCAGGCCGGCGGCTTTGTCGTCGGCACACTCGAGCAGCGGCTGGATCGCCCCGTCGCCGGCACCTACATGGGTTCAGGCAAAGTCACCGAACTGCGCGACTTGTGCATCCAGCTCAACGCCTCGATGGTCATCTTCGACCACGAACTCTCCCCCCGCCAGATCGCCAACATCGAAGAGGTCGTCGGCGTCAAAATCCTCGACCGCAGCGAACTGATCCTGGACATCTTCGCCAGCCGCGCCACGACCGTCGAAGCCAAACTGCAAGTCGAACTCGCCCAGCTCGAATACACCTACCCCCGCCTCCGCGCGATGTGGAGCCACCTTGAGCGCATCGTCGGCGCCGGCGGCATCGCAGGCGTCGGCACGCGCGGGCCGGGCGAACAGCAGTTGGAAATCGACCGTCGCCTCGCCCAGCGCAAGGAACTGGCCCTCCGCGCACGCCTGGCCGACATTCAGGACCGCCGCCGCCGCGAAGTCCGCCAGCGCAATGTCGATCACTTCACCGTCGGCATCGTCGGCTACACCAACGCCGGCAAAAGCACCCTCTTTAACACCCTCACCCCCGGCGGCGCCTACGCCGACGATCGCCTCTTCGCGACCCTCACGACCCGCACCCGCGACTGGGACCTCGGCGGCGGCGTGCGCGTCCTGCTCTCCGACACCGTCGGCTTCGTCCGCGACCTGCCCCACAACCTCGTCGCCAGTTTCCGCGCCACGCTCGAAGAAGCGACGCACGCGAACCTCCTCCTGATCGTCATGGACGTGGCCGACCCCGCTGCCGAGCTGCACTTTGACACCGTCAACCGCACGCTCGACGCAATCTTCAGCGAAGTGATCGACGCCGAACGCCGAGCGGGCATCGCGCCCGATGATCCCCAGGCCTTTCACCCGCCGCAGCGCCTGCTGCTGCTCAACAAGGTCGACAAACTTCGCGACAACAAAGAAATCCTGATCTGGCAGAACCGCGTCGAACTCAGCGGCGGCCAGCCCCTCTCCCACAGCCCAGCCGCGCCCACGACCAAGTCATCCACCAAGCGCAGCACGCCTGCCAACACCAACACCGGCCCCCACACCGGCCCCCACACTGGGCACTACATCGGCGTCATCCCCATCGAGGCCCGCAACGCCGCCCACCCAGGCATGGCCCACCTGCGCGACCTGGTCCTGCAGCACGCCCAGGGCGGCGTCGAGGACCTGCTCATCACCGTCCCCCTCAGCGAGCCACGCACCATCCACACCCTCGAAACCCGCGGCACCGTCCTGGCCCGCACCTACAGCGACGCCTCGCCAGACCTGCCCCCCGCCGTCACCCTCCACGTCCGCATCGGCACCCGCCAACTCAGCCAACTCCGCTCCCACGGCGCGACGATGCACATCACACCCCACCACCCCCCCGCCGCGCCACTTCCCAAGCCGCGCAGCACCTCCCGCACCAAGCCCAAGGCCAGCAAGCCCGCGAGCAAGACGCGGGCGAAGAAGGGATGAGGGATCGAGGGATAAGGGAAGAGGGATCGAGAAAACCCGCGTGGGGCAGGTTTTCAACCTGCCCGAAACTGTCGATGACCCCCGATCGATTGACGCCCACTCATCCATCAAAGACAGCCAACACATCGTGCAACCCGTCTCTTCATTTGGCCATTTGGCCATTTGCCGCTTTGGCCATTTGCCTCCCCCTCACCGCCGCGCCACGTCGCGCCCCGCGCCGTCGCCGCTCGGCTCCGGTGATGCGCGGCCATCTGGCCCGTTCGGTCGTCCATTGGGCAGCGGCGCCGGCGCCACCGGCGGCGCCGCCACATCCCCCGCGGTGTCGGTCGTGATCCCGGCCGGAAGAGAGATATCAATCCGTCGCCGCCCCGCGTCGATCCGCTTGCCATACGCCGGGCTGGACCGCATCGCCTGCAGCCGCGCCAGTTTGGTCTCGTTGGAGGCCTCGGCGGCGTTGGACTTCTCCGGGTGGCCGCCCCAGATCACCCGCGCATTGCTGCTGGTGACGATCTGCAGTTGCTGCCTGGGCGTGTTGTACAGCCCGACATCCACACCCACGACCTGCTGATTCGGCCCGACAAATGTCGGCTCATGGCGGCTCAGCAGTGCCAGCAGCGCCAGCCCCGCCTGCACATCGCCGCCCGCCCACATCTCGCCGTTCTTGATCGGTGCCGGCTGGCTGGGGTTGACGATCACCGGCAGCCCGCTCGCGCCGGCTGGATACATGATCGGCAGCAGCTCGCCCCGCGCCGTCACCAGCCGATCCGTATCGAGCTCGCGCACAACCGCCACCGGCACGCGCCACTCCCCCAGCACGACGACCTGCCCATTGGGCCGCCGCTCGATCCGCTCGATGCTGCGGAACCACCCCGTCAGCATCAGCCGCTGGGCCATCCGTCCGAGCGAGGCGTGGTCCAGCGGGTCGCCGCTGAGGTTGCGCAGTGCCAGCGTCTCAATATCATTGCGAATCTCCGGCGGCAGCAAGTCCGTCGGCGCACCCCGACCATCCGTCACCTTCGGGAAGTTGATGACCACCGAGGGCGCCTCGATCGTCCGCACCTGCCGCGCCCGCGCCATGAGCTTGTCAGCCCCGAACGCCAGCCCCCCGACCACTGCCGCGGCCAGCCCGATCGACACCGCCGTGCTCCAGCCAGCGTCCGCCGAAAACGGCCACAACGCCCGCACCCAGCCCAACTTGCCCTTGCGCTTGCCCATACCCCGGGTTG
>JALOQT010000036.1 GCA_025453375.1 Phycisphaerales bacterium
TGGGGTCGGGGGCGAAAGGGTCAAATGGCCAAAATGCCAAACGGCCAAATGGCCAAATGGCCAAATGGCCAAATGGTCGAATGGTCGAATGGTTGAGTGGATTGGGAGCGAGTCGTGGAAGCGAGTGGGTTTACTCGGCTTGGGCCTGGGTGGTGGTGCCGAGGGTGCGGCGCATGTGGTCGGCGACGAAGTCGGCGGCCTTGTTGACCAGAGCGGGCTGGTCGTACATATCCAGTTGGCCGCCGGCGGTCCAGACCAGGTCCTTGCGATCGCCTGGGACTTTGGTGAAGAACGTGCGGGCGGCATCGGGGAGGGCCATGGCGTCGCCGTGGACCATCAGCAGCGGCTGGGTGAGGCTGGGGGCGGCGGCGTGGGCATCGAAGGTGAGCCACGGTCCCCAGGACATGACGGCGAAGCGGTTATCCCACTGCGGGATGCTGCCGCGCGCCGGGTTGCCGTAATAGATCGCGGGCATGGGCATGGCGGCGTCCTTGTCCGTCTCGCTCTGGGCGGGGACGAACTGGGCCTGGCCGGTCTTCTCGAAGTGGGCCTTGGCCTCGGCGGCGCGGGCGATGAGGGCCTTGGCGCGATCGGCGCCGTAGACGGCATCGACGATCTGGGCGTTGTGCAGCCACGAGGCGACGAGCGCGACGGAGGCGATGGACTTGTCCTGCGCTGCGGCATGGGCGACGTAGCCGGCGCTGGCACAGATGCCGACGGCGCCGACGTTCTGCGTCATGGGCAAGGTGGCGAGATGGGCGCTGGCGGCGCGGAGGTCGGCGATTTTGGCGACGGGGTTTTCAAAGGCGCGAGGCTCGCCGGCGCTTTGGCCCCAGTGGCGGAAGTCAAAGGCGAGGGCGGCGATGCCGCGCTCGGCCAGCTCGGCGGCGTAGAGGCCGGCCATCTGCTCCTTGACGCTCGTCCAGGATCCGGCGACGATCACGACGGGGAGGCGATCACCGGCGCGATAGGTGGCGGGAAGGTAAAGGTGGGCGGCGATGCGGCTGCCCTCGCTGGTGAAGGTCAGGTCATTGCGGCCGGGCTTGAAGTCGACATTGGCCTGGGCGACTTGCTGGGCCACTTTGTCGGCGCAGGCGGGCTTGCTGGCGGCGCAGCCGTCGGCCAGGCTGCTGTGGGCGAGGCCAGCGGTGAGGGTCAGGGTCAGGATGTTGGTCAGCGCGTGCATGGGGGCCTTTCAGAAAGGAACGTGAAGGTGGGCCGGGCGGGGCACGCAACCCGGGTGGGTGGATATTGACCCCCGAAATGGGCGATCAGTAGAACCACCGACACCCAACTCTACGGAGATGGTGGGGTCAGCCCGAGCACAAAACGGGGGGAAACCGCTTAGGACTGATCGTGGCGTGTTTGGTAGGCATGCGGCGTGGTCGTGAAATAGCGTTTCAGTGCCCGGGCCAGGTGCGGGGCGCTGACGAAGCCGGTGCGGAGGGCGGCTTGCTGCCCGCTGTGGCCGGCGCGGAGCAGGGCGCGGGCGCGATCAATGCGCAGGAGCAGTTGGAAGCGGTGGGGTGGGACGCCGAAGCGCTGGCGGAAGATGCGCCGGAGGTGATCGACGCTGACGCCGACGTGGGTGGCCAGGTCGTCGAGGGTCAGGTCGGTGCTGGCGAGGCGGATGATGTCGGCGGCGTTTTCGGCGCGGCGGCGGTCGGTGGGGTTGAGGATCGAGCGCGTCGGTGACGGGGCTGGCTGGTGGCCAAGGTTGGGGGTGAGGGCGTCGGCCAGGGCGTGCCATGCTTCGTGGCGCGTGAGGGCGGAGACGCCCTGGGTGTGCAGGGAGACAAAGAGTGTGGCGTAGAGGGCGACGAGTGCAGGGTCGGCGTGGATGATGCGGCGCGACTCGGCGCCGGCGGCGGTGGGGGCGGAGAGGATGGTGGTGGGGATTTCGAGCATCCACCAGTCGAGGCTGGTGTGGTCGTGGCCGTGCTCGTCGATGGCGTGGGTGAGGTGCGGGGGGATGATGGCCAGTTGGCCGGGGCCGAGGTGATGGCGCGTGCTGGCGGCGAGGTAGTGGCCCTGGCTGGTGGGTGAGTAGGCGAGTTGATAGAAGTCATGCGCGTGCGGGGCGACGGGGGCACGGCGCTGGGCCGGGGTGGCGGTGAGCGGGGCGTACTGATATCGCTCGGCGAGGATGGCTGGGCGTGCAGTCGACGACGCGGCGGGCGCGTGCAGCGCGAGCGAAGCGGCAGTGATCCGCGGCCAGGGCATGGCGGGACGGTACGCGGGGACGTGGAAGTCAGCGGTCGTGCTTACTGGTTCTGGACGAGGTAGACGGCCAGGCCCAGGTCGCTGGTGAGGGTGATGCGTCGGTCGGTGAAGTTGACGTCGGTGATGGTCCAGCCGGGGATGAGGGTGTCGCCGAGGCGGTGTTGGCGTCCGCTGATGGTGACGAGGGCTTCGCCGCCGCGGCGGAGGATGCCGGTGAGTTCGAGCTTGGTGAGGGCTTCGGGGACCTGGGGTTCGTCGGGCTTGCTGGCGGATTGGGCTGCCGACTGAGGCGCGGGCTGTGTGGCGGGCTGCGCGGTCGGCGCGGAGGTGATTGACGCGCTGGGTGCGGCGGGCTTGGCGCGGTGCAGCGGGCTTGGGGCGATGGTCGTGACGCGGTGTTCGGCGATCCAGTCCAGCGCGGCGCGCTGCTGGTTGCTGGGTTTGGGCAGGCCGGGGAGGGTGGGGCCGGTGCTGGCGCCGGGGGTGGCGAGCGGGCCGGGGATGCCGCCGGGGAGCATGATGGCCTCGGGGCTGGTCGCGGCGGAGGCGGCGGTGGGGCCGGCGGCGCCGGTGACGAAGCGGACGATCTGCACGGCCAGGACGGGCGCGAGCAGCGCGCCGGCGGTGACGATCGCCTGCGGGCGGATGCGGGGCATGGTCAGCCCGCTGGTGGATCCCTTGCGGCCGAGGGCGGGGAGCTTGAGGCTGGAGAGGTTCATGGCATGCTCCGTGACGGGGCGGTGGGGACGTTGGTGAAGGCGGGGCCGGGGCTTGTGGGGCTGGCGCCGGGCTGAGTTCCGGATTGGGCGCCGGCCTGGGCGGCGGCGAAGGCCTTGGTGTCCAGCGAGACGTGCTCGGTTTCGATCGTGGCCTGGAGCTGATCGGTGTCGCCGATCGGCGCGAGGCGAATGGTGCGGACCAGGGAGAAGGCGACATCGCTCTGAATCGCGGCGACGAAGCGGGCGATGGAGGCGTAGTCACCCTTGAGTGAGATGCTGTAGGCGGCGCGGGTTTCGAGGTTGGGGCGGGCGGCGGCTAGGGCGCTTGCGCCGGGGGCGGCGGGTGTGCCGCCGGGTGGGCCGTTGGGGATGTTGGTGCCCATCGCCGCGCCTGGGCCGGGCGCGCCGCTGGCCATGGAGGCGGCGGCGGGTGCGGCGGCGGCGGGGGCGTTGGCGGGGCGGCGTGGGCCGCGGGGGCTGGTGGGGTTGAACTGATCGACGCGCACGCCTGAGGCCTCGGCGAGGTTCATGAGTGTGCGGAACATTTCGGTGCGTTCGAGGACGACGGTGCCGCGGGCGCCGATAGCGTTGAGAGCCTGCTGGGCGTCATTGGTGCGGGACTGTGCGTCGGTGAGGGCGCCGGGGGAGGTCTTAAGTTTGGCGACGGCCTGCTGCAGATCGCTGACCTTGGCGTTGGCCTCGGCGAGCTTGACGTGCATGGGGTCGACGACGAGCATCATCACGGCGGTGCAGGCGGCCACGCCGATGAGCAGCTCCGGGGCGCTCTTGCGGATGACGTTTTTGATCAGTTCGCTTTTCATGCGTGTGGCTCGGGAGGTTGGTGCACGGAGACGCGGAGGCGCGGAGAGAGGCGCGTGGGTTTGGGCTTGGGTCAGGGTGTGGGCACGGCGACTTGGGTGGGGTCGGTGCTTGGGGGCGGAGGAGTGGGGCTGGGGTTGGTTGGTGCGGGTGTTGGCGCTGCGGTGGCGGTGGCCACGGGCGCGGGTGTGGGCGTGGTGGAAGGTGTGGATGCCTGCGCGGGCGCGGTGGATTGCGCGGGCGCGGGGGGGGTGGGTGTGGTGGGGAAGGCGTCTTTGAAGGCGGTGGGTTGGGCCAGGGCGTAGGGGACGCTGACGAGGGTGACGGTCAGTTCGAAGGTGTAGGAGGGGGTGGCCGAATCGCTGGTAGAGGCGCGGTTGGTGCCGCCCATGCGGACGCTGGCGATAACGGGGAGTTTGGCGAGGGCTTCGATGTAGTCTTTGAGTTGCAGGGCGAAGGTCGGGTCGTCTGCGGCGAGCATGGTGCAGGCGAGCTTGGCGGTGAAGCCGTCGTTTGGCTCTTCGGTGAAGTCGAGGGTGCGCAGGAGGGTGTGATTGGGCGTGGCTTTGGCGATGGCGTGCATCACGCTGGCCCACTCCGGCGCGGGGCCGAGGGAGTCATTGATGTGCACGGCGGCGGCGCGGGCGGCGTGCTGGGTGGCCAGCAGGGCGCGGCGTTGATCGTCGAGCTTGCGAGCTTCCTCGGCCTGCGAGGTGAGGGTGTCGATCTGCCCGCGGGCGGTGGCCAGGGAGACGTAGGTCCAGCCGGCGTAGAGGCCGACGAGCGCGGCGGAAGCGGCGATGCCGGCCCAGAGCGCGCGGCGAGCCTTGCCGCTGAGCTGGGCGAGTTGAAGCTCGGCGGGGAGGAGGGTCAGTTCGAGGCGGTCGTTCCTGGCCAATTGCGCGATGGCGCCGCTGGTGCTGCTGGTGTTGGCGAGGGTGGAGGGGGTGGCGGGTGTGGCGGCATCGGCGGAGATGGTCGCGGCGCAGAGCTGGGCGAGAACCTCGGCCAGGCGCGGGGCGCGGGCGAGGGGACCGGTGAGGGTGACGGTCAGGCCGCTGCGGTCCTTTTCGGTCAGGCCGAAGCGGAGGGACTGCTTGATCTCGACGGCAGCGCGCTGCAAGACGGGTGAGAGCAGGGGCAGGACGGACTGGCCGACGATGTCCAGACGGGTGTCGAGCAGGTCGGTGGCTTGCGGGATGCCGAAGCGCTCGAGGATGGAGCGTGCGGCGGCGCGGTCGATCTGGACGGGCTCGCCACCTGGGGTGCGCGAGGGGATGGGGCGCTGGAGGGCTTCGACGAGGCTTTCGGCGCCGATGCCCAGGGGGCGGAAGAGGCGCAGGCCGCGGGCATCGCCGACGGCCAGGAAGGACTCGTGCTCGCCGAGCCAGAGGTGCGCGGCGGGGGCGCTGTCATCGCTGGATGGCTTGATGGCCAGGAGGGCGAGGATGGTGCCGGCGATGGGCGCGGCCTGGATGGGCAGGAGACGCTGGACCTGCAAGCCGCAGGAGGTGGTCCACTGCGAGAGGAGTTGAAGGATGTGCTCCTGCTCGACGCATGCGAGGGTGTGCTGCATGCGCTGCGGTGTGGCGGCGTTGGCGCTGCCTGCGGCGGGGCGCGCGACGGGCTGAGCATCGGTGGCGATGGTCTGCGCGTCGGTGGGGTGATCGGTGATGGCGTAGCCGGCGATTTCGCCCAGGGCCGTGCGGGCGGCGCGATCAGCAGCGGTCGAGCCGGCTGAGAGCGGGCAGGGGAAGATGGCGGTGCAGGTGGTGGAGGTGCTGAAGATGACGGTGACGGGCGCGCGATCGAGGCCGAGCTCGACGACCCAGGTCTTGAGGGTGCTGTGGCGAGCGCGGAGGACTTCGGCCCAGTCGGCGTTGGGCTCTGGCGGGTTGTAGCGCTCGGCGCGAACCTGCTCGACCTGCGAGCCGCGGACGACGGCCAGTTCGAGCCGAGTCGGCGAGATTTCCAGGATGGCGTTGCTGCTGCGCTTGAGCATGATGGGGCTCGATGTGATCGGTGTCTTGGCGAGTCGTCGTGTGGTCGATGGTCAACGCGTCGCGTGGTGGCGCGGCGTGTGGAGTGCTGACTGCAAGAGGTATCGGGCGGATCGGGGGCGGACTGAAGGCGGGGTGGAAGAGATGTGCGTGCGGACAAAAAGCGACGCGGCCCGACGTCGTGTGCCGTCGGGCCGCATCAGGCATCAGTGTCAGATGGGGGGGAGTCGATTAGAGGTTGTTGGCGGTGAGGAAGCCACCGGAGCCGTTGCTGGCGGTGGTGGTGTTGGTGGAGTTGGCATAGAAGCCGGCAGCCGGGGGGTTGGCGGCGTTATCGACGTAGTAGCGCCAGCCGTCTGCACCGCTGGCGGTGCGGGCGTTCCACTCAGCGAGCGTGGCGGCGACGACGGTCATCGAGTTGTTGTACGGGTTACGCGGCATGGCGTCCTGCATGACGGTGCCGACGGTGTTCAGCTGGGCGAGGGTGGGGTAGGCCGGGGTGCCGGAGATGGAGCTGTTGGCGTAGAAGTTGGCGAGGGCCGAGCGGACGTTGCCGACGATGCCCTGCACGCTGCTGGTGCGGGCGCGGTCGGTGTAGTCAAAGTAGCGCGGGACAGCGACGGCGGCCAGGATGGCCAGCACGACGATGACGGCGATGAGTTCGACCAGGGTGAAGGCCTTACGAGTGCTGCGAGCGTTCATTCTGAAATCCTCCTTGATGCGTGCGTGTCTGCGATTGTGACTGAGTACTTCGGTGCGATGCGGGAACACAGTTGGTCGCACCTGGCACCGAAGCGGGTGGACGGAAGGGGTATCAGCGTTTGGCGGGGGTGACTTGAGCGGGAGTGTCGAGTTCGCCAGAGAAAAGATGGCAGATAGGGGAGAATTTGGCGGTGCGAGGCGCAAAGTCTGCGGTGCCGGAGGGGTTATCGGTGCAGCGATGCGGGCAGGAGTGGGTACACTCGGCCATGAGCAGTGGCGATGCGAGTGCGGTGGCCAGTAGCGCAAGGGGCGAGCGGCTGCTGGGGCTGGATGCGGTGCGCGGCTTTGCGCTGCTGGGGATCACGCTGGTCAATATGGCGTTCTTCGCGCACCCCAGTGCGCTGATGTATGCCTTTGGGGGTGATAGTGCTGCGCCGTGGTGGGATCGGGCGGCATCGCTGGGGGTGAGTGTGTTCTGTGAGGCGAAGTTTTTCCCGCTGTTTAGCCTGCTCTTTGGGATGGGCATGGCGATCATGCTGATGGGCGGGGCATCGCGCGGTGGTGCGGGTGGGGGCGCGAGTGGGGGCGCCGGTGGTGGGCAGGTGAACGCGGCGTTTGTGTGGCGCTATCTGCGGCGGCTGGTGTGCCTGGGGGTGATTGGCCTGCTGCATGCGTGGTTCATCTGGTATGGGGACATTCTGTTTCTCTATGCGGTGGTGGGGGTGGGCTTGCTGCTGTTTTCGTGGGCGCCGGCGCGGGGGCTGCTGATTGGCGGGGCGGTGTTGGTGGGGCTGGGGGCGCTGGTGACGGCGGTGCTGACGATGCTGGGCGGGGGCGGGATGGGGGAGATCGATGCGACGCTGCCGCAGTCGCTGGCGGAGATGCCGCCGCTGCAGCGGTACTTTGAGGGCTGGACGTACGAGGGCGGGAAGTACATGCTCGCGACGTGGGCGAGTGCGGAAAGTGAGGTATTCAGCGGCGGGCCGTACTGGTCGGCGGTGGCGATGCGGATGCTGCTGTGGGGGGGGGGGCTGGTGGCGGGGGTGATGGGGTTTGGCTGGACGGTGCTGGGGATGTTCTTCCTGGGGGCGGGGCTGCTGAAGGCGGGGTTCTTTGCACCTGAGCGGCGCGAGGCGCGGCGGTGGCTGGTACGGATGGGGCTCGTGGTGGGGCTGCCGTTGGCGATTGGCGGGGGCGCACTGATGCACTTTGGCGGGCAGCACATGGCGGCGGTGGGGCTGGGCTTGATGGCGGGGATGCTGGCTGGGCCGCTGCTGGCGCTGATGTGGGCGTCACTGTTTGCGGGATGGGCGGAGCGGCCGGGGCCGATGGCCACGCGCGTGCTGGGCGTGCTGGCG
>JALOQT010000372.1 GCA_025453375.1 Phycisphaerales bacterium
GACGGTTTTGAGGAACTGCATGTCGTCCGCGATGGCGGGGTCGATGATGGTCCACTCGTCGCGGAGGTAGTTGAAGCTGACGGCCTGGACCTTGCCCGTGACGGGGTGGTTGAGGCCGCCGCCGGCGTCGGCCTTGGGGTGCTCGGCGATGAGGGTCTGCTTGCCGGTGGCGAGGTCGACGGCGAACATGGCGCCGGTGTTTCGGCCGCGGCTGTCGAGCATGTAGAGGGTGGTGCCCTCGGCATCGAAGCCTGAGGGTGAGGTGGTCATGGAGTCTTCCATGGCGACGGAGAGCCAGGGCTGGAAGTCGGGCTTGTCGTTGGTGCCCTTGTTGAGGCTGTAGTCGACGCCGCCCTTGTCGTTCATGATGCTGGCGCCGCGGATGACGTAATGATCATCGATGAGGAAGCCGGCCCACTGGGTGTTGGTGAGGATGGGGTCGAGCTTGCCGGTGTCGATGTCGAGGCGGTAGAGGTCGTGAAACTGGGGGTCGCGCTTGTTGAGGCCGACGATGATGGTGGTGGGGAACTTGCTGCTGACCGCTTCGATCTGGGCGGTGGGGCGCATGGGCTGGCCGCCGGGCAGGAGGATGGGCTTGCCATCGGGGCCGGGGATTTCGGCAAAGGGTGTGAGGTCTCGAGCGACGGGGGATTCGGCGGTGACGTTGACGGCGTAGACCTTCCAGTTTTCGTCGCCGCCGACGTCCTGGACGTAGAGGATGTGCTGGTTGTCGTATGCCCAGAAGTATGAGCGGATGCCGCGGAGGGTGTCATTGGTGACGGGGCGGGCTTTGTCCATCTGGCCGCGCGGGGCGACGAAGATGTTCATGACGCCGTTGAGCGGGGCGATGTAGGAGATGAACTGGCCATCGGGTGAGACGCGGCCTGCGGAGCGCTCGGGGTTGCCGAACAGGATGTCACGCGGGATGAGCGCGGGCTCGGAGGCGACGGCGGGGGCCGTGGGGGCGGGGGCGGCGGCGGGAGCCGTGGGGTTCGCGCCGGCGAAGGTGGAGAGGAAGGCGATCGACACGAGGGCGGCCAGGGGGCGGTTGCGCACGGTCAGTCCTTTGAATCGGAGGCGAGTCGGGGAACGCAAAGCTTGGGTGAAGATTAGGCGGCGCGGGGGCGGACGCTACGCCGGGCGGGGGCTATGGGTGCGCGGGACGCGGGGGTGATGGGGTACGAAGATGCTGGGGTCGGCGGCAGTTCGGCCGGCCCGGAGGTCCGGGGTACCCAAGACAGGTCCGGGGTACCCAAGATAGGTTCGGGGTACCCAAGACAGGTTCGGGGTACCCGGGCGGTTGCGCTGGGGGTCAGGGGCCGATGACTGGTGGCGTCGAGGGGTTGCCCCAGCGTTCGGTGCGGTCTTCGCGGGCGCGGAAGATGGGGGGCTGGCGGAGCGGGCCGCGGGATTCGGGGCCGTAGCCGAGGCTCGCGAGCATGGTGCGGAGGATGAGTCGGGCTTCGGCGTCGTTGCCCCAGGGCTGGATGGAGACGTTGATGCGGTGGGCGGAGATGTAGGTTCGGATGCTGATCTGGGCTTCGATGGGGTCGGGCACGGCGCCGAGGCGGGCGCGGATGACCGCGGGCTCATCGAGGACGCGGGCGCGCGAGCCGAGGATGTAGCCGCGGCTGCGGAGGGCGGCTTCGGCGGCGGCGACGAGCTGGTCTGGTGTGTAATCCGGCGGGAGATCGCACCAGAGATCGCCGCCCAGGACGGTGGCACGGACGCCGGATTCGTCGAGGACCATCGGGCGCGGGGGCGTGCAGGCGGGGAGGGTGAGAGCAGCGAGGGCGATCAGCGCGAGCGACGACGCGCGGGCTTGGAGCGTGCGGGGCGACGCGATGGTGGCGCGTCCTGCGCGGGTTTGTCGTCGGGTTGGAAGGGGCGCAGTTCGAGCCATTGGTCCATGCTCAGTGAGGGGCTGAGGTTGGCGGATTGCCGGGAAGGAGGTAGATCGGTTCGGGGTGGTGCTGCGGGGGGTGGGTTGTGTGATTGGCAGGCCCATGTCGGCGGCCCAGCGGGCGGCGGTGTGGGGGTCGAGGGGGAGTTCGCGGGCGAAGTCTGGGCGGAGGGGTTGGCGGGAGGCGGGGCCGACGCCGCGCTGGTGGGCGAGGTAGTCGATCGCGAGTTGGTGGAGCCAGACTTCGCTGCGGAGGTATCGGGCGTGGTGCTTGCCGGCGGCGCGGCGGAGGCGCGCGTCGCTGCTGATGACGATCGCGCGTTTGGAGCGCGGGGTGCGCGTGAGGAGGGATTCGATGATGGCGTCGGCGTCGTGGCCTGGGCCGGCGAACTGCGTGTGGCAAGGCGGGACGATGTCGCTGGCTTCGGGGCGGTGGGCGCCGTCGCAGACCAGGAGGGTGTCAGTGATGCGGTAGCGACTGAGGGCGACGAGGCGTGCGAGGCCGGGCAGGTCGATGCCGGCGATCTCCGGCGGGAGGACGCCGGTGGTGTGCAGCACGTTGTATGCGTCGACGATGAGCATGATTCAGGCGTTCGCCCGGCCCGGAGGTCCGGGGTACGCGATGAGCATTTACGTGGGCGCTGGCGTGCGACGCGGGGCGAGCAGGCCCAGGGCG
>JALOQT010000037.1 GCA_025453375.1 Phycisphaerales bacterium
GCTTGCTTGGAAGCATCCGTCAACGTGCGGTCGCTGGTGCAGTCTTTCACGCTCTATGCCAATGACTGGCGCGAAAGCCTGCCGTATTGGTCGGCGTGGCAGACCTTCGGCGACACGGGGCAGGAGGGTGACACCGCGGGCCTGGGCTGGGCCGAGCAGCTCGAGCCGACGATGAGCACGCTGGAAGGCCTCAAGTGCCCCAGCCGCACCAACCCGGACCTGCCCCTGGCCTACTTCATGAACGCGCGGTTCATCGGCAGCCAGACGAACTTTGAGTTCTACCAATCCCTGCGCCTGCCGATGATCCAGTTCAGCACGCAGTTCGTCCTGACCGGCGACACGACGCAGCCCAACCTGCTCAGCGCCCCGTGGGGCACCTCGCCCAACGCCCCCAACAGCGACCCGGACGACGCCCGCTGGCAGGCCGTCTTCTACCCCGGCGAAAAGCGCGTGCACGACAACCGCGGCAACTCCGGCCCGCGCGAAGATGCCGGCACCGCCAACCTCGGCTTCCTCGACGGCCACGCCGCCGGCCACAAGTCCGAAATGTCCGGCGAACTGACCTGGCACGGCAACGCGATGCTCCGCTGGTGCCAGATGGGCCCGGCTGGGGAGTGAGTGAGGAGGGGGGGAAGAAGCGACGGAGCGACGGAGCGACGAAGCGACGGAGGGGAAGGCACCGCGTGGGGCAGGTTTTTGACCTGCCCGGACCTGCCGGGCGAGGGCTGGCACGCGGGGCGACGTCGTCGAGAACGTGAACAGGAACGTGAACGTGAAAGCCCAAGACCGTCGGCTCCGCCCGCCTCCCCCGCCCAATCTACGACGCCCATGGACTGCAGGCGTGGACCCTCGCTGTGCGCCGATGGCAGGACGCTTGGCATCACGACCGCAGTCTGACAAAACTATTGCGGCAGAACTCGTATAGCCTGTCGTCTCATGTCTAAACGTCACAGACATACCTGCGGAACCATCGAAGCGATTGAGCCAGTGATCCGTCTCTCCAACAGACAGTACCGGTTCATCTATCACGTAGACGGAGAAAAGTACTGCCGGTATAGCGATGTGCCAGTTGACCCTTTGAAGGTTGGTGACTTTGTCGAGTTTTCTTGGGTGGGGCGATCGCGGTCGAGGCATAGCTATAGATCCATACGCGGCGAGGTGACAATCGTTCGAGCCTCCGAGAGTGTCGTTGGTGCGAGCGGCTACATCTACATCCTCGTGAATGCAGCTTACGAGAAGCTTGTGAAGATTGGACTGACCACCAGAACACCTGAGGAGCGGTGTGCTGAGCTATCCGCTAGCACAGGTGTGCCAAAGCCCTTCCGAGTCTACTGGTCGCTCGCAGTATTTGGCGACGTTCGAGCAGTAGAAGCGACGGTACATCAAGATCTGAAGGCGCTTCGTCGCGGCAAGGAGTTTTTCCAGATCTCTCCAATTGAAGCCAAGCAGGCGATTATCCGCGTTTATACCTTCATGTATCCTGAGCAGGCACACGCGATCGACAATGCTGATGCCCGAAGACTGGCTTACCAGCAGGCCGCTGCCGCGAGCCGCCAGGCTTTTCGCGAAGCTCAGGCGAAGGTAATTCAAGCGCCGGTTGCGAGCAGACCGCCGCCGATGCGATTCGTGTCCATCGTAGAGTCCGATGATTCGAGGTCTAAGGTGGTAGGTTGGCCGCTTCAGACGGTGCCTGATCCGAAGCCAAAACCCATTTTTCGATGGAATTCAGTAGTCGATTGGATGGTGGTCATTGCGATCTGTATCGGAATTGCGGCGACCTTGAGCGTTTGTAGGATGATGTAGCCCTGAGTGCGTGCCACTGATTTGACTGGTGCTTTCTCCAGTCAAATCAGTGCGAACTCGCCGGAGAGGTCCGACTCGCCGAACACTGGTTTGCCCGCGCATTGCGGACGGTCGTCGTGCATCACCCCCCCCCACCCCGCGGGCCATCCCGCGGCACGCCTGAATCTCAAGAGGGCAGCGGGGAATCGGGAATCGGGAATCGGCACTCGGGGTGAAGGGTGGTCGGGGGCTTGTATTGTCTCGGCCCTCGGCCCTCATCACGCATCACTCGTCACTCGCCACTGCTATTCCTCCGCGTCTCCGCGCCTCCGTGCAAAGGGCTCAGTCTGCGGGTGAAGGGCAGTGTCTGGCGTGAGCGGGTTGGTGGGCACCGGGGGCGTGTCGGTGGGCACCGGGAAAAGTTTGGCGGACACCCCGGGAGCATCGGCGGGCACTGGGGGAAGTTCGGTGGGCACCGCGGGGGCATGGGTGGGCAGCGGAGGAACTGTGGTGGGCACCGCAGGAACTTTGGTGGGCACCGGGGGAGCGTCGGTGGGCACCGGAAGTGTTGTGGTGGTCACCGGAAGAGTTTTCCTGGTGTCGTTTTTGCGCGGTGGGCGGGGGTGATGGGCGGCGATTGGGTGAAATTGCAGCGTGTTGTGTTCGTAGGCGAAAGTCAGGTCCGCATCTGGACGAAAGAGTCAGTGCAGTGGTGCATGACGATTGATGGTCGATGAGCGCTGGTTCGGGCACGCGGTGTGGCGTGCGGCTCGTTGCTCATCGCTGGCCGCGGATCACTGCATTGTCCCTGCCAGCGCAGGAGAATGCGAGACGACGATGCCGGATACGAACCCTGATCGCCTCAGTGAGCTTCTTGAGTTTGCTGAGTTGCATGCGCCGGTGTGGGAGGGGGTCGCGTCGCGCATCAATGTGACGGCCGCGCAGGCGGCGGCTTACACGCGTGCGACCGATGAGGCGAGGCTTGCGTATAACGCGGTCTTGCAGATTCGCCAGCAGGCCAAGGTCGCCACGCAGCGTCAGGCCGAGGCCTTTGCGACGCTGCGCTCGACAAACTCATCACTCTTGAAAATCATCCGCGGCTTTGCGCAGAATCAGGACTCGCCGACGGAGATTTTCCAATTGGCCCAGATTCCGACGCCGGCCACCCCGGTGCCCTTTGCGGCCCCGGCGACGCCGACGGCGTTGTCCGCCTCGCTGGCGATCACCGATGGCGGCATCGCCCTGCGCTGGAAAGCCACGCAGCCGGCGGGCGCGTCGGGCGTGGTCTATCGCGTCGAGCGGCAGACGGGCAGCGACACGATGTGGGCCTTGGTGACGCTGACGGGCAGCAAGGCCGCGATTGATACAAGTGTGCCCCCCGGCACCAGCCGCGTGATCTATCGCGTCATCGCCCAGCGCGGCAGCGCGACAAGCGAGGCCAGCAATCCCCTTGAAATCCGCTTCGGCACCGGCCCGGGCGAGGCGGGCACGATCACGCAGGTGAAGCTCGCGGCGTAGGCGGGCCGAGGGCGCAGGGCCGAGGGCCGAGGGATGGCGGCCGCTTCGCGGCAGCGTTCTTCTGATGCCTGATGCCTGATGCCTGATGCCTTCTCGCCTTCCCCTACCACTTCCCCGCCAGCATCTGCTCGATGGCGTGGGCGACGCCGGCGGCGCTGGCATCGTGCGTGTGGCGCTTCGCCGCGGCGTGCACGGCGGGGACGGCGTTGGCCATCGCCACGCCCAGGCCCGCGTGGGTGATCATCGACAGGTCGTTGGTCTGGTCGCCGATGGCGGCGATCTGGTGGTCGGCGATGTCCAGGCGGGCGGCGAGGCGTTGCAGGGCTTGCCACTTGTCGGCCTGCTGGTGAAAGACTTCGATGATGTGGATGCTGGCCACACCCATGTCGCGCCGACCCTGCGGGATCACGACGCCCTGGAAGTGTTGCAGACTGCTGGCGTGGCCGAAGCGGTCGCGCAGGGAGGTGGCCAGCATGTCCACCGGCTCGTTGGCCTGATAGGCCCCGACGCGGATGGTGTCGTGCGGGTGCGGGTCGTCATCGAGCCGGGGGACCCAGCGGGTCCGGACGTTCATATTTTCAAACCACCATTTGCTGGCGACATCGATGGCCTCAGGCCCGTCGGGGGTGACGATCAAATAGTCATAGCCCGCTGCGGCGGGGTCCTTCAGCAGCATCGCCGGGTGGTCATGCTCGGCGATGTGGCCGACGACCTGCGAGACAAACGCGGGGGTGAGGGTGAAGCGTTCGAGCGTGCGGGAGGTCTGCGGGCAGGCGATCATCGCCCCGCCGCTGACAATCACCGGATCGACCCGCCCCGTCGCGGCCAGGGCCGGCTCACACTCCACCAGCGCCCGACCCGTGCACAGCGCCACGACCACGCCCGCCGCCCGAGCCCTGGCAATCGCGGCGACATTCGCCGCCGGCACATGCCCCTGGTGATCAATGAGCGTGCCGTCGAGATCGACGGCGATGAGCTAGTAGTGCACGGGGGAGGGTAGGATTGAGGGGTGGGGGGGGAAGAAGCGACGGAGCGACAAAGAGACGGAGCGACGGAGGGGGAAGGCATCGCGTGGGGCGGGTTTTCAACCTGACCGGAACTGTTGGGCAGGGGTGGGGGGAAACGTGAATGTGAACGTGAACGTGAAGGCCACCGAAGCCAAGAGCGTTAGCCGCGTGCACGCGACCAACATGCAGGCCTTCGGAACCTTTCACGTTCACGTTCACGTTTCTCCCCGCCGATCATCCCAAGCGGCCACAACGAGACAAAAGGAAGCGTCGCGCAGCGACACCTCCCCTCGATCCCTCGATCCCCTATCCCTCGATCCCTCGGGCCTCCCCGGGCAGGTTGAAAACCTGCCCCACGCGGGGCTGTTCCCTTCGTCGCTTCGTCGCTCGCCCCCTTCGTCGCTACTTCACCAGCTTCGCCACATCCGGCAGGTTCTTCAAGAGGCCGCTGACGACATCGCCCCCGGCTTTCTGCTGGAAGAAGCCCAGGAGCATCTGGAGGAACTGCGGGGCCTTGTCGGCGGAGATGCCGTTGTTGCCCAGCGCGCCCCTCAGGCCCGCAAGGGCACCGAGGCCGCCACCGCCACCGCCCCCACCGCCCCCACCACCACCCAGTGCGCCCATCGCGGCGCCGAGCAGGCCCCCGCCGCCACCGCCGGACTTCCCGCCGCCCAGTGCGCCAAGCGCGGCACCGAGCAGCCCTCCGCCACCTCCACTGCCACCACCGCCGCCACCACCGCCCCCACCAAACTGCTTGAGCAACCCATCAGCCCCCGGCACCGCGCCGAGGAGTTTGGAGAAGTCACCCGCCGGGGCGTTTTGCTGGAGCATGCCCAGCACGCTGCCAGTCGCTCCGCGGGCCTGCTGGTCGTTGATGCCGAGTTGGCTGGTGGCCATCTTGATAAAGTCGTCCATCATGGGAAACTCCAGAGTGAGAGGGTCAGAGGCGTGCGGGTGCGGCGGACGCGGACATGCCGGGCTGGCGTGCGGGCACGCAGACGCCGCCGGCCCGCCCGCGTAGCCTAGCCGATTCTCCTGTCGACGTGTGCGGCACAACCCATGTTTTGCGCATACACACCCACGCGTACTGATCGACGCCCCGCCCTGCTGATACCCCTTGCATGACGCCCCACGCTCCGAATACATCGGGAACAAGTGACACTGCCCAGGCCGGTATCGGTATCGGTGCAGGTGCAGATGCAGGTTCCGGGGGTGGGGGTCGCGCGGCAGTTGTGTTGCTCTCCGGCGGGCTGGACTCGGCCGTCACGCTCGGCGTGGCCAAGCGGGCGGGGTTTGTGTGTCATGCGTTGACGATCGATTACGGCCAGCGGCATCGTGCGGAGCTTGCCGCCGCCGCCGCGGTGGCCAAGCACGTCGGGGCCGCGAGCCATCGCGTCTTGAACCTGGACCTACGCGCCATCGGCGGCAGCGCGTTGACGGCGGACATCGCCGTGCCCAAAGACCGCGCCGAGCCGGAGGCCAAGACGGACAGCGCCTACGCCGACAGCGCGACGACGCACGCAAGCCCGCTGGCCGGCGACATCCCCGTCACCTACGTCCCGGCTCGTAATCTGGTCTTCCTCTCGCTGGCGGCGGGCCTAGCCGAGACGCTCGGCGGGACGGACCTGTTCGTCGGCGTCAACGCGGTGGACTATTCCGGGTATCCCGACTGCCGCCCGGAGTTCATCGCCGCCCTGCGCGCGACGCTCGACTTGGCGACCAAAGCCGGCACCGGCGACCGCACGCACGCCGCCCAGCACTGGTCGATCCACACCCCGCTGGTGCACCTGAGCAAAGCCGCGATCATCCGCCTGGGCGTCGAGGTCGGCGTCGACCTGGGCCTGACGCACTCGTGCTACGACCCGGTCCTGAACAAATCGCGTGGGGCAGGTTTCCAACCTGCCCAGCCTGCCACCCTCTGGCGTGCCTGCGGCCACTGCGACAGTTGCATCATCCGCCGCCGCGGCTTCGCCGAGGCCGGCGTGCCCGACCCAACGCCGTACGTCTAGAGGTCAAAGGTTGCAGGTCGAATGAGCAACTCTCCCGAGCTTTGACCCCATCCGAAGCTCCAGGCGGCTTCTCATTCGACCTTCAGCCTTCGACCTTGGCACCAACTCGCCCCGGCCCGTCCTGCGGGCTAAACTTTCGGCCCGGCGCAGAACGTTCTGCCCGGACGTCCCTGCCCGGCGATAGTCATCGCGTCGGGGCATACGCCGCTGAGGTCTTCCCTCAGCACGCTTCGGAAGTTGGCAGGCTCGCTCCATCTGGGAGGCCCTCGCCCGCTTCGGCTGAAGTGACGGATGTGTTCGGTTCTGTGTCAGGAGAATTTCATGGCTCGGTATATTGGTCCCAAGGTCAAGCTGTCCCGTCGCGTCGGTGTGCCGATCGCCGACAACCCCAAGCACACCAGCAAGCGTGAACTGGTCTATCCGGGCATGCACGGCTTGCGTGGCCGGCGCCTGCGTGACTACGGCCTGCGTCTCAACGAGAAGCAGAAGGTTCGCTTCCACTACTGCGTGCAGGAGCGTCAGTTCCGTCGCTACATCGCGCTGGCCGGCACGCTCAAGGGCAACACCGGCGAGCAGCTCATGCGTCTGCTGGAGAGCCGGCTGGACAACGTCGTGCGTCGCGCCGGGCTGGCCCGCACGATCTGGGCCGCCCGTCAGCTCGTGGCCCACGGCCACGTCCTGGTCAACGGCCGCAAGACCAACCGCCCGAGCTACTCGGTGCAGCCGGGTGACTCGATCACCCTCAAGCCCAAGGTCCAGAAGCTCGCCCGCGAGCAGATGGAAAGCCTCGGCGGCCACCAGGTCCCGGGTTGGATCGAAGTCAACCCCAGCGAGCTGACGATCAAGGCCATCGCCTTCCCGACCAGCGACCAGATCCCGTTTGATATCAACCCGAACCTGATCATCGAGTTCTATCGCTAAGGCCTGCGGGCGTGAACAGTGTTTAGTGAGTGAGTGTGTTTTCAAAGCCCCGCCCTTTTGGCGGGGTTTTTTCTTGCCAGGTCAAGCCATGGCGTGGAACCGCCGATACTGCGGTGCGTATACTATGGCTCGCACAGTATGTGAGGCACAACCATGCGGATTGAACGAGAACTCATGCGCGGGGCAGGCCCGGTGGCCGTGCTGAAGATCCTCAGCGGCGGCGATCAATACGGCTATGAACTGGCCGAGGCCCTTGGCAAGCGGACCGGCGGCGTGCTGGACATGGGCCAGAGCACGCTGTACCCCATGCTCTACAACCTTGAGGCCAAGGGGCTGATCCGGTCTTACTGGCAAAGCGCCCCGGAGGGTGACGGCGGGCGCGAGCGGAAGTACTACGCGCTGACGGATGATGGGCGGGCGCAGTTGGCCAAG
>JALOQT010000038.1 GCA_025453375.1 Phycisphaerales bacterium
CCTACGCACTTGACACTATCTGTGGTTCCTGTACACTGAAATACCCGGTCACCTGGCCGAGACACTCATGTCACCCGGGGTCATAGGGTGACGTCCTCGCTTCTTTGGAGGCCTCGTATGGCGTGGTTCATGGGTCGGACAAATGCGTGTGTTGCTGGGAGGTCGCAGGTTCCAGCGTCCAGTGTTCGCCGTGTCGTCGCAAGGGGGGTGATATTGCGGTGGGGAGTGTGGCTCGTCGCGGCGGGGGCGATGGGCGGGCTCGCGCCGCTGGGTTCCGCCGAAGTACAGGCAGACACGAACAAGAGCGTCGAGCGAAGTGTTGATCCATCGCCGCGCGAGTCAACCGGCGCGGCGGCGGGGAGTAAAGCGCCAGTCGCCGCCGCGCATGTGCCCGAGGCGTTTGACCGCGTCTTGGAGGGCACTGTGCGATTCAAGGAACTGATGGTTCCTGCCAACGAACGCTGGGGGTTGCGCGGGCCGGTTCGCATTGAAGTGGAAGGTCGCGCCACGATCGCGGGGAAGCTCATCGGCCTGGCGGGGCAGACGCTGCCGAATGACGCAGCGTCCCGTCATGGCGGAGGACTGCGCCTGGTGGTTGACGGGCGTCTGGAATTGCACGGCGAGATTCGCGGTGGGCGCGGTGCCGACGGCAAGTTCGTGGCCGAGAGTGGCGGACGCGGCGGATCCATCGTGATCATTGCGCCAGAGGTCATGTGGCGAAATCCGCCGGTGCATGGTGGCGACGGCGGGAATGGCGGCCCAAGTGGCGATGGCGGCGCAGGCGGGAGTGTGGCCATCTATGCCAAGGTCCTCGAAAATCGCGGAGGCGGCATCGTGGCGGGCAGTGGCGGGCACGGCGGGCACGCCATGACGCCTGACTTGAATCTCGCCGGAACCCGGGTGCTTTTGGACGGCGGCGACGGTGGTGCCGGCGGAATGGCAGCTGCGTTTCCATACGTGGATGATGCACAGATACCCGACGCCGAAGCCAGCATGAGACACAGCAGGAAACAGCCCGTCGGCAGCAACGGTGCGCCAGGTTCCAATGGTTCTGATCCGAGGTCAAACGGTGGTGATGGCGGGGCAGGGGGGGCGATTTACGGCAACCCGGGAGGTGATGGAGGCACAGTCGAGACACCATGCACACCGGGCAACGCCGGAACGGGAGGACTTCAAGCCTGGGGAGGCAACGGCGGGGACGGCGGGCATGGCGCCCCCGGCGGGCTCTATGCCCCCAATGGCGGAAATGGCGGCCGCGGCGGTATTGGTGGCAATGCCACCGGAGGTCTTGGCGGAAATGGCTCGAATGCCACATCGTGCTGCAACCCGCCGGTACAGGGCGTGCCGGGCGGGGCTGGTGGCCCGGGCGGACGTGCCTTCGGCGGACACGGCGGCGATGGTGGTATGGCGGCAATGGAGGCAACGGCGGAAGCGGCTCGCCGCCCGGAGCAGGCGGTGCCGCCGGCGCTGGCAACACCAACAGCATCTCGGGCAACGGAGGGATCGGCGGCACGCCGGGAAAGGGGGTCGGCAATGGTTGTAACATCGCCGCTGGCGTCAACGGACGCAATGGGCTTATTCCTGCCAAAGCCGATGGCAGCCCCGGTCTCCCCGGGGTTGTTGGTGGGGAATGTCAGAGCGGTCCAGGAGGGGGTGGGATGTGAACATCTTGGCCGTTTGACGGAAAGTTCATCCGCGGCGCTGAGAGGTGCCGCGGATGCTTGCGTGCGGTGGCGAGCCGCATTGCACGGCAGCAGCGGGCCAAGGTGACACTCACGGAGGCAGTCTCCCTCGGTTGGACCAGGTCACCGCTGCTTCGCCCGCGGCGGGACGTCCGCGACTGCCGGGCGGGCGATGCGAGCGCAGCGTTGCCCGGCCCACGCCTATGGACAGCCGTCCAGTGGGGGGGCGTTGCGTCACGTGGGCGCTGGCGCGTAGGGATCGCCTTGGGCCTTCATGTTCACGTTCACGTTCACGTTCGGCAGCCGCCGAAGGGTCGGTCCTTAGGACCGATGGCAGTCCCGGAGGTCCTGCACCACCCAAGGGCAGCCGTCGCGTCCGCCACGCGACCCCCCGCCGCCTCCTCGATCCCTCGATCCCTCCGATGCCTCCCCCTTCGTCGCTCCGTCGCTCCGTCGCTGCCCCCCTCGGCCGAAGGCCGTCCCCCACCCGCCCCCCCGCCCCCCCGCGCCCCGCCCCGAGGCCAACTACTCCACCGGCGCGTTTGGGGGGCCAATGCTTCCAGTCCCGGTGGTGGGGGGCGTGTGTGCACCGGGCGTCGGCGCGGCGGTCGTGTCGGCGGCGGGAGAAGGTTCGCAGCGTCAGGCCTCGCTCCCCCCACGTCTCACGTCTCACGTCTTGTTACCCCACGTCTCAAGCCTCGCGTCTCACGTCTTCTTCCTTCGTCTCGTTCCTCCTCCTGGTACATCATCATGGCTACGGCAACCAAATCCAAGTCCAAGTCCGGCACCTCGTCTCATGCGGCCAATGGCCATGCCAACGGCAGTGCTGGCAACGGCTTCTCGAAGGCGGCGGTGACGATCTTTGATCAGGTCGGCCTGCCCAAGGATCCGGACAATCTCTACACGCAGACCGTCAGCGTGATGCTGCATGCTGCCGAGCTGATGGGGCTGCCGGACTATCTGCGGCTGATTCTCGCCCAGCCCAAGAACGAGATCATGGTCCACTTCCCGGTGAAGATGGACAACGGCAAGCACGAGCTGTTCAAGGGCTATCGCGTGCAGCACAACAACGCCCTGGGGCCGTACAAGGGCGGGCTGCGGTTCCATCATGATGTGCACCTTGATGACGTCAAGAGCCTCGCGTTCCTGATGACGATGAAGTGCTCGCTGGTCGGCGTGCCGTATGGCGGGGGCAAGGGCGGGATCAAGGTCGATCCGCGGCAGCACAGCAAGACGGAGATGGAGCACATCGTCCGCCGGTTCACCGCGGCGATTGCCCACAACATCGGGCCGGATTACGACATCCCGGCGCCGGACGTCGGCAGCAACAGCCAGCACATGGCCTGGATCGCCGACACGTTCTCCTTCCTCTCGGAGATCGGCGGGGACAACCCCGCGGCGGTCATCACCGGCAAGCCGATTGAGTATGGCGGCAGCCTCGGGCGCGAGAAGGCGACCGGGCAGGGCGTGGTGGACACGCTTGTCGAGATGCTGCCGGAACTGAAGCTCAAGCCGGAGAAGTGCACCTTCAGCGTGCTGGGCTATGGGAACGTGGGCTCGTGGTCGGGCAAGATCTTCCAGGACAAGGGCGCCAAGATGATCGCCGTGGCTGACCACACGGGGTTTATCCGCAACGACAGGGGGATCGATGCCTATGACCTGGACACGCATGTCAAGAAGACCGGCGGCGTCAAGGGCTATGCCAAGGCGACGGCGATCAGCAAGGAAGAGTTCTACAAGACGAAGGTGGACGTGTTCATCCCCGCGGCGCTGGAGCAGATGATCCAGGAGCCCGAGGCGAACATGATGAACTGCCGCGTGGTGGCCGAGGGCGCCAACGCCCCGACGACCCCCGCTGGCGAGCGCATCCTGATGAGCAAGGGGATCGAAGTGCTGCCGGCGATCCTGTGCAACGCCGGTGGGGTCACGGTGTCGTACTTTGAGTGGGTGCAGAACAAGACGTTCCAGGCGTGGGACCTGGAGTCGGTCGACGCGGAGCTGAACAAGCACATGGTCAAAGCCGCCCAGAAGACCCGCAAGGCCCGGGCCGAGTTCAAGTGCGACCTGCGAACCGCGGCGTACATCGCGGCGCTGCAGCGGCTGAAGGAAGCCTACGAGATCCGCGGGCTGTTCCCGTGATGAGTGACGAGTGATGAGTGATGAGTGGTAAGACAAGGCCCCGCGGGTGCGGGGCTTTTTCGTTTGGCTTACGCCGGAGCGGTCGTGCGTCGGGACGGCGTTGGAGGGCGTTTACGTCTTGCGGACGTTGGCGTCCCAATACGGCCGAGCCGAGAGCGTGGAGTGAGGCCTGCCGCACTCAGCGCAGGGCGAACGAGACGCGGTGTCATCGTTCTGCGGCAGCGGGAAGCCGCAGTCAGGGCATGGCATCTGGGTCAGGCAGCCAAAGGCATGGATGCATCGCCGAAACATGACTATCCACATCACTCCCGCGACAATGAGCACGCCGATGATGCCGCATATTACGAGGTAGAACTGCAGATTCGTGAGTGATCCAAGCAGGTATGGGCCGATGAAGATCGGGGCGATCGATGAGTAGAACACGATCTTCCAGATGCGTGCACGCCGCCAAAGTGCGTACGCCGCGATGGTACGGTCTGTGTCGGTCATGGCGTCTGCTCACGTCTGAGGCTGCTCCCATGGCTCATGGAGACTCGCATCGATGTCTCGATGTGCTCAGTGAAGCGTAGACGCACCCTCATCCGCCCTCGCTCGCTGGACGCGAGCAGGGCACCTTCTCCCGCGAGGCGGGAGAAGGGTTGTGGCGGCTCGTGCGTTTGCCGCGTGACGTCCTCCTTCTCCCGCCTCGCGGGAGAAGGTGCCGAGACCCGCGTTCAGCGGGTCGATGGCGGATGAGGGTGCGACATCCTCACGTCTCACGTCTTCTCAAGCACCCACGACCGCCCGCACATCCCTCGCCACCGCCTTGCGGCTGCTCTCCCAGGAGTAGAACATGTGTCCGCCGTCATAGTTGCGAAGGTGCACGTTGCGGCGGATTGCCTCGGGCAGGCGCAGGTGGCTGACGGCTTGTTCGCTGCTGAAGTATGTCGTCACCAGGTCATACCACCCGTGGCAGATCAGCAGTTTCAGTGACGGGTTCATGCCCAGGCCGTAGCGCAGGTCATCGCCGCAGTCCAGCGCGCGGTCGCTGTAGAAGCGCATGCGGTCGTCGCTCCAGTTGCGGAAGACCTCTTCGCTCAGCGTGCGATACTCGCGGCTGGTCGAGACGCCGATGTCGCGCCGCAGCACGCTGTTGATCCCCGAGGTGAAACCGGCCATGATGCCCGCGAGCGTCGGGTCCGGGCTGGCGCCCCAGGTGTCGCGATCGGGGAACATGTTGTGGGCCGTGACGGCGGCGTCATAGAGCCCCAGCAGGCGGTTCTCGTCGCGCAGCAGTTCGCGCCCGAAGACATCGATCGGCATCCGCCCGCGATGCCGCGCGACCAGTGTCGGAGGCAGACCGGTCAGATCGGCGAGGCGATCCAGCGCTCGGGTCATCTCCTTGGCGTCGGCACGCTCGCCCAGCAGCATCAGCGGGGCCAGCTCGCGCTCGGCGAAGGTCTCGGCAGTGCTGCGCAGGGCCTCGGCAGGCATCGAGGCGAATCGCCCGCGGGCCTTGCCGTGATATCGCGCCGCCAGGGCCATCGTCGGAATCGCGTGCAGCCACTGATGCAGGACGTATTCGCCGCCGTCGAGCATCATCAGGTCAATCGCCGGCGAGATCATCACCGCGCCGCAGAGGCCGATGCCGCGCTCGGGCAGAGCGCGGACGAGCTTACCGACGCGGAACCCGCCGTAACTCTCGCCAGCGATCGAGACGGGGCTGTCCCACCGATGTTCGCGGCTGAGCCACTGGGCGACAAACTCCGTCAGCACGCTGATGTCACGCTGGACCTTGAAGAACGGCTTGCCCTTGTCGGGCAGGGCCTTGAGCGACTTGCCCTGTGCCTCGTCATCGGCGTCGACGCCGAACTGCTCGAGTTTGCTCTCGGCGACGGTGCGGCTGAAGCCGGTGCCGACGGGATCGACGAACACCAGATCGGTGAAGGGCAGCCACGACTCGGCGTTGTCGACGATCTGCGCCGGCGGGGGCAGCACGCTGCCTGCCCTGCCGAAGGCCAGCCGCTTGGGCCCGGCGGTGCCGAGGTGCAAGAAGGCCGACGCCGCGCCGGGGCCGCCATTGAAGAGGAACGTGACGGGGCGCGCCGGCGCACCGCGGCGGGCGGCACCCCTGGCATCATCGAGGATGTAACTGGTGTAGAAGACCTCCGCCGTCGGCACGCCATGCTCGCGGATGAGCAGCCAGTCGGCCGTCACGCGAGCGCGGCTGCGCGAGCGCGACGCGCCGCCGAGGGCGACGGTCATCGTCGTCTCGGCACCCTTGGGCGGGGTGTAGGTCTTGCCGTTGGCGGCGGGGGCTGCGGGCGTCGGAGCGGACTTGGAGGCTGGGGTCGTCGGCATGAACGACGGTACGCGGCGTGCGCTCGCGGATGGAGCGATGGGCGGCGCACCGGACCGGTGGGACGGTCATCGGTGCGAAGGAGTGAGCCGTGTTTTGGGCGGCAGAGGAGGCGGGTGCCGAGTGACGAGTGACGAGTGACGGGTGACGAGTGACGAGTGACGAGAAAGACGCACCCTCATCCGCCTTCGGTCCGCTGGACGCGGACCTCGGCACCTTCTCCCGCGTGGCGGGAGAAGGCCACTGAGCCGTGGGCTGACTGAACCTCTGCGTCGCTCCGTCGCTCCGTCGCTTCGTCGCTCGACCACTGCGCCACTGTGCCACTGTGCCACTGCGCCACTGTGCAGCGGCTTCACCGCTCCGCCACCACGTTCACCAGTCGCACGTTCTTGCCGCGGTGGCGGACGAGGACTTCGCCTGGGAGGGCCAGCACGCTGGCCAGGCCGTCGGCGATCAGTTCGTCGGCGATGCGTTGGTAGTCGTCAGTGCCGACGGTCAGCACGGCGTCGGCGGGTTTGCTTTCGTCGACGATCAGATCGCCCTGCGTCCACTGCGAGCCGCGCTGGAAGAACGCGCGGCTGGCGATGTTCTGCACGGGCAGACGCTCCTCGACGATCTGCCCACCGGCGAATCGCACGACGATGTTGGACCGCTGGCTCGCCGCGGCGACGCCCGCCGCGCTGGGGGCGGCAGCCTTGCGCGAGGCGTCAAGATCCTGGCTCACGGCGGCGCCGCCGGTGCGGATGCTGTTGGTGCGCTGCGTCGTCACCCGCGCAGCCTCGGACATGGTCGTCGCAGTCAGGCGACCCGCGGGTTCGGTGCTGAGGAACGCGGTGTACTCAGTCAGGATGCCGAAGCGCGTGCTGAGGCGGACGATCTCGCTGACGAGTTCCTTGCCCGCCGGGTCAGTCCGGACGTCGACGTTCGCGTAGTTGGTGCGAATCTGCTCGACGAGCCAGGCGACGCGCTGCGTCGCCCACGCGCGGCTGACAAACGCGTGCGTCATGCTCGCCTGCTGCGTCATCAGCGGCATACGCAGCGTCGTGCTCTGGCCCAAGAGTTCGCCCTGGATTGTCACCGTCACCGGCGCGTCGCTGCGATAGCGACCCGTCAGCACGATCTGCTCGCCGGCGAAATAGTCCGGCAGTTCAGCGGGCATCACCTCGACGATGCTCGTCGCGCGCGTCTGGCCGTCGGCCTCGACGATCGTCATCGTCGGCCACGCGAGCGTCGGCCCGCGCAGGCGGTCCATGACGGTGGACATGGCGACTTCGATATCTTCGTCGGGCGTGACGAAGGCGGTGCTGCCGCGCGCGTCGCGGGCCAGGGCCGTCAGCAGTGGGGCGTTGACGTCCAGCCCGACGCCGAAGGTGAAGACGCGCCGGCTCGTCGGCTTGGGCTTGCCAGCCGTGATCGCATTGGCGTTCCGGGCCGCTTCACGAATCGCCGCTTCGCGCGTCTCGCCGGTCGTCGGGCGGCCATCGGTCAGGAAGAGGGTGATGGGCAACGTGCCCGCCACGGGCGCGGGGCGCAGGGCTTCGACCAGTGCGTCGCGGATGTTTGTCCCGCCGCGCGGCTCGAGCGTGCGGATGTAGGCCTGTGCCGCGGAACGCATGGCCCCGTCCATCGCGATTGGAGAGGGTTTGAAGGACGCGATTGAATCGCTGTAGTCCACGATGTTGAACCGCTCGCCATCGGCCAGCGCGTTAATCACCCGCTCGGCGGCGTTGATCGCCTGCGTGAACTTCGGCCCCTGCATGCTCCCGCTGCGATCCAGCACCAGCGTCACCTCGCGCGGCACGGCGGCGACGTGCTTCGGCGGCGTATCGGGCAAGTTGACGAGCATCATGAAGTAGCCACTGCCCGGCTGATCAGGGTCCGGCGTGGCGAAGACGGTCGTGGTGGGTTCGTTTGCGGCGCCCCGCGCGGCCTCGCGCAGGACCGAAATCCGCAGGCTGCCAGCGTGCTGCAGCGTGCTGCTCGTGGCCGTCGCGGTGATCGATGCCGGGCTGATGCGCTGCGTAGACAACTCATGACTTGGCGAGAAGACCGACGCGATCGGCTGCTCACTGCGGACAGTCGCGTGCAGCGTCCAGGGCACGCTGCCGGCGAGGCTCTCGGTCCGTGGCAGCGTCCAGTCAAGCCGAGGGCCGTTGGCCGTCAGGACCTGCTCGAAGGTGATCCGCAGTTTCTGGCGCGCGCCGGCTGGCACAGGAAAGGCGCTGGTGCGGATCACACCCTGACCGGCAAACTCCAGCAGGGCCGGGTCGCGCATCGAGCGGACGATCCGGTCATAGATGCGCCGGGCCTCCTCGCGCGGCAGGAGGCGGGCCGTCGGCTCCGGGCCGGTGCCGTCGTATTGCAGCGAACGCACGACCGCGCCGTCGGGCACCGGAAGCAGCATTTCCGCCTCGCGCGGCATGCTGGACGGGTTGTGCACCGTCAGTTCAAGTTCCGTCACGGCGACTTGCCCGTTGATGTCGACCTTGACGGCGACAGACTCCAGGGCGATGGGCGTGATGACCGGAAGGCCGAGATGCATCGGGCGTGGCCGCGGGTTGAAGATGCCGCGACGTGTCGATGGCACGATCAGGTCAATATCCCGCTCGGCTGCGCCCGCAGCAGTGCCCGTCGGTGCGACGCCGCCCACACCTGCAACCCCCTCCGGACCCCCGCCATGCCCCTGCACG